>DAOWDM010000017.1 GCA_030639035.1 Alphaproteobacteria bacterium | reverse complement strand
TTTTTAATTTTTAATTTTTTGTGAGTTTTTAGACTCTTTTTTATACTCAAGGAAGTCAGAATGAGAAATAGAAACATTTTTTTAATAAGCATTGGAATCTGTATTGTGGTCGCTGGTTGCAGTTCTATATACGAATCCAAGCCAATTGGAATCGGCAGAGACCCTGCGGAAATGAAAATGTCTCCGTGTGCATGCATGCTGGTTAAACAAAAAACTGGTCTTCCTGAATGGTTTGTGTCTGAAGAAAAAATTTCTTATAATGGAAATGGTTGTATATCTTAAATGGGACTCGGCAAGAAACCTCCTGTTGATTTAGCTCAGCTTAGCAGACCATCTAAGAATAGTCTGCTGTCAGCATCTGGTGCAGAAGCACATTCTTCACGCGTGCGACAGCAACAAATGCCAATGCAGTCTAGAGGAAATGTAGCAACTCTTGCCGAGCGAAGATTTTTGTGGACTGCAAGGATATTTGCAGTTATTGCTGCCGTTAGCGTATGTGGAAATATTCTCCTTATTCTTACTTTATTTCAGCTTGTTCCTTTGGTTCGTGTTGAACCTTTTTTGCTTTCATTTCAAAACAAATCAGAGCAGGTTGTTACTATCGAACCTATTATAAAAGATATGGCTTCAACTAAAAAAGTAACAGAGACTCTTATTCGTCAATATATTTTATTACGAAACACAATGGTCGGTGATGTTGAAGAGATGAATCGCAGATGGGGAGTATCTGGGCAAGTTCGCTGGATGTCAGGTGATGCTGTATATGCAGCTTTTATAAAAACAAGCCAGCGTGCAATACAAAAAATACAACAAGATGGTTTTACAAGAGAAATAAATATACGTACAGTTATCAGGCATGGTAGCTCAAGCCGTTGGCAGGTTGAATTTGATACTAGAGATATGCTACCGCAACTAGAAGAACCTTCTGTACATCGTTGGGTGGCAACTTTAAGGATAGGATATAAGGAACAGCGTGTTATATTTGCAAACCGTTTAAAAAACCCGCTAGGTTTTCAAATTTTAGAATATGATGTATCGGCTAAAACTGTTGAGTAGTATTATTAGGAATTTTTGTTAGAAATATGAAATTAATTATTGTCTTTTTATCGGCTTTTCTTTTGACGAATTTGCTTCCCCATTGGGAAGCAGTGGCTGTTCCGTTGATTGATCAAACTGAATCTCAACAAATAGATGACATGAGTCTGCAGGCGAGCGGTCAGTATTCTGCAATGAATCTTAATTTTCTCAAGCCTCTTGGTATGCAGCAAAAGGCTTGGACAGACCCATTGCAGCATCTTGGAGAAGGACAAACAAGACCTGGATATTCTAAATATTATTGGAATTCAGGGCTTGTGCTTCCTATCAGGCTTCGTGAGGGAATGATTACTTTGATGAACTTTCCTAAGTGGGAGCTTATTGAAGAAGTCTTTTTTGGTGACACGGTTACTTTTTTTGGAGAAATAGCAGCTCCAAATGGACTTTTGATTTTTCCTAAACAGCCAGGAGCTGACACAAACTTGATTGTTTTTGGACGTTCTGGGAATCGTTATGTCTTTTATTTAAGAAGTGAAACTTACAACACAGAACGAATCACTCATTCCATAGTTGATATTCTTGTAGAAGATGAATCTGGAGGTTCTTCTTTAAAAGCAGGAGGCAAATCAGGCTCATTTGGGCGTACAAGCTCTTCTTCAAAGGGAATGAGACCTGTTACAGGACTTCATACGTCATCAACAGGACCTGATGATTGGATGGAAACTATTTCTCTTGATCCAACAAAGTTTAAGTTTGATTTAGATATATATATTCCAAATCCTGAAGATGCAGAAATTGCTCCTGAAAGAGTTTGGAGAGATGATATCTTCACATACATAGATTTTGGAAAAAAAGCTTTGTCAATGACACAGCGACCTATTGTGAATCTTCTTTTGCAAAAAAGTGAAGTTCCTGTTGGTTTTAGAACAAAAGGACCTCATGGAAGATTAATTGTTGTTGAGGGACTTGGAGACTTTGTATTAAGAAATGGACTTCGTATTGTATGTATCAAACAAAGACGAGAACCAGATTCTGGTTTAGAATTTGCTGAGTATGATAAATCAAATTATCTGCCTGCACCTTCTTCTGGCTGGACAGGTTCATCGACGGGAAACAGAAAAAAAACAGGAACAGCACAACCATATCCATGGCAGGGTGATATGTCTGAAAACAAAAAAACAGATGATTTTTACCACCATGAACAACAAAGCAGTGAAGCGTTTTCAATGCCTGCTGCAACTCATATGCAACCATATATGCAGCCAGAAACTTTTCAATCATCTAGCAGTATTTCAATCGAACTTGGTTCTAGTGCAAATATAGGGCAGCTGGAAAAAACATGGTATTCTTTATCCAATCAGCATAGTGATATTATATCATCGTTTGAACCTATTTACTCAGTGGATACTCAGGCAGGAGCAGGGGGAAAAGAAACTTTCCGTTTGAGAATAGGACCAATAAAAGATTTACAAACTGGCGATGCCCTTTGTAAAAAACTTGGACGACGAGGAGCATCATGCAACGTTGTACGAACACAATAAAAAACAAAAAGTCTCATTATAATGCCAGATGAATTACTTACCTCATCAGATACTTACTTGAAAAAAACCAATCGCTGGATTTTAGTTGGAGGCATAGTAGCACTTCTTGCTTTTCTCATTGGTTTGATAGCTATTTCTGATTTCACAACTCCTGATGTAGAAGAAGAGCCTGATTTCAAGCCAGCCTCAACAGGAATGTCATTTCAAACACCTAAAAGTGATGATTCAATCATGGATTGGGAATTTGGTAGTGATAAGGTGAAACTTATAGTAGCTCCAAATATTCTGGATATAGGTGACATTTTTCTAGGAACTTTTGCAGAGGGTGTTCTTACATTATCTGCTGAAGGTGCTGCTATTAAAATAGTATCCGTAGATTTGGCAGAAACACAAGAAGACGGTTTTGTATTTGAAAATAAATGTAAAAAAGATGAAGTTTTATCTTCAGGAGCTACCTGTGATATTGTTGTAACTTGGGATCCCATAACAGCAGGCAATCTACAAAACAATTTTATTATTAAATGGAGAGAGAGAGCTCAAGATGTAACGTCAACACGATCTCTTGCCGTTACTATTTTAGGACGAGCCGTTGATGGAAGTATATGCGGAAGTATTTGCGAGCAAGCTCCAAAAGCTGATGTTTCAAAAGGCAGGGAAGTTTATGATGCCAATGGAAATATTATCGGTTACGCCCGTGAAGACGGAACAGTCGTTGATGTAGATGGAAATGTTATCGGACGAGCTCTTTCAGATGGGACAGTTGTTGATGCAGACGGCAATATAATAGGTATGGCAGAGCCAGAACATATTGCTATTGGACTTAATGGAGAAGTACTTGGTCGTGTTATGCCTGATGGGACAGTTGTTGATTCAGAAGGAAATATTATAGGTAGAGTTCTTCCTGATGGGACAATAGTTGATATTGATGGAAATGTAATAGGGAAATCCGTAAAGCAAGGTGTGGTTCTTGATGCTAATGGCAACGCTATTGGTCAGGTAATGCCTGATGGAACAGTTGTCGATTCAGATGGGAATATTATAGGGCGAGTGCTTCCAGACGGTACAGTTGTTGACCTTGACGGAAATGTTATTGGTAAAGTTGCTCCAGCAGGAGCTGTTGTTCTTGATGCTAATGGCAACGTCATTGGTCGTGTTCTGCCTGACGGAACAGTCGTTGATGCAAATGGAAATGTCATAGGTCGAGTGCTTCCAGATGGAACAGTTGTTGATATTGATGGAAAAATTATAGGCAAAGCCGTACCAGAAGGAATGTTGGCTATTGGTTCTGACGGTAAAGTTCTTGGACGTGTTATGCCAGATGGGACAGTAGTTGATGCAGACGGAAATGTAATAGGGCGAGTTCTTCCTGATGGAACAATAGTTGATACTAATGGAAATGTAATAGGAAAAGCCGTAAAGCAAGGGGTTGCTCTTGATGCTGATGGGAATGTCATTGGTTTAGTAATGCCAGATGGAACGGTTGTTGATGCAAATGGAAAAGTTATAGGTCGAGTTCTTTCTGATGGCACTATTGTAGATCTTGATGGGAATGTTGTTGGCAAAGTTGCTCCTACTGGAAAACCTGTTATTGGTTCTGATGGTAAAGTTGTTGGCTGGGTAATGCCTGACGGAACTGTGGTTGACGCAAACGGAAATATAATAGGGAGAACTCTTCCAGATGGGACGGTTGTTGATCTTGATGGAAATGTTGTTGGTAAAATAGTGAAAGAAGGAATGCTTGCTATTGGCTCTGATGGCAAAGTTTTAGGTCGTGTTATGCCTGATGGAACAGTTGTTGACGAGAATGGCAATATAATCGGTCGAGAACTTCCAGATGGGACTATTGTAGATCTTAACGGAAATGTTATTGGTCGTTCGATGCCAGAAGGGAAGCTTGTTATTGGTTCTGATGGCAAGGTTCTAGGTCGTGTTATGCCAGATGGAACAGTTATCGATGCAGATGGAAACATTGTTGGGAAAAAGCTTCCTGATGGAACGGTTGTTGACCTTGATGGAAATGTTATTGGCAAAGTTGTTCCAGAAGGAATGCTTGCTATTGGTTCTGATGGCAAAGTTTTAGGTCGTGTTATGCCTGATGGAACAGTTGTTGATGAGAACGGCAATGTCATAGGGCGAATTCTTCCAGATGGAACCGTTGTTGATATTGATGGGAATGTTATTGGTCGTTCAATGCCAGAAGGAGAGATTGTTATTGGTTCTGATGGCAAGGTTCTAGGTTGGGTAGCTGAAGAAAAAACCGAACCAGAACCAGAGCTAGAGCCAGAGCTAGAGCCAGAACCAGAGCCAGAGCTAATAGTTAAGCTTAAAATTGAGCCAGAACCAAAACCAGAACCAGAACCAGAACCAGAACCAGAACCAGAACCAGAACCAGAACCAGAACCAGAACCAGAACCAGAACAGAAAAGTTCTCATGGAACAGCTATAACTTCTGACGGTATAAAAATAGGAGAAATCCAACTTGATGGTTCTGTTGTTGATGAAAATGGAAAAATTGCTGGCTATACGACTGATGATGGAACAATAGTTGATAATGATGGCAATGTTATTGGAAAAACAGAAAAATCAGAAGTTATAGGCGGCTTTGTTCCTCCAGGAGTTTTTAGTTCAGGAAGACCTTACGGAATAGGTATGGGAGAACAGCTTGGTCCTGGCGGTGGTTATGGACCTGGAGAGAAATATGGACCAGAATCTATTGCTGCATTGCGTCAGGCACAAGCAGTATTGACAAGTCGTCGTAGAATGTTTTCTTTGGGCAATCTTAAGCCAACAAACCAAATGCTTACAAAAGCTTTAGAAAAAAGGAATAAGGATTGGACATCTATTGGAATTAATAAAATAACATCTACTTTTCCTGTTGATCAGTCTCGTGTAATACGCAAAGATAAGCCTATTCCAGCTGTTCTTGTAAGGTCAATTGATTCTCGTTTCCCAGTTCCTGTCTCTGCAATAGTAGAACGTAATGTTTATGCATCTGATGGAAGAAATGTAATTATACCAGCAGGCAGCCGTATTATTGGAGAATATTTTTCCGACAACAAAAACGGTAGTGCTACTCCTAAAATGGAAATTACATGGCAAAGACTTATCAGACCAGATGGAGCAGCTTTTTCCTTTGAAGGTTCAACTGCCGATGCTCAGGGGCGTGGCGGTGTAGCAGGATATGTTGATTTGCAGATAGCAAGAAAATATGCACTGCCTTTGATGACAAGCTCTCTTGCTTCTGCTGTTACATATATGATGACACCAGAAGAATTAGAAGGAACAGGTGCTGTTGCAACAGATATAGATACTGGTGTAGTAGAGCCTGTCTTAACTCCAAGAGAACAATCTGCACAAGATGCTAGGGAGACTTTTTCACGGGATATGGAAAGAATTTTCAACGATATATTTGAAGAAACTACAAGAATTCCAACAGTTCTTTTTGTTCCGTCAGGAACTCGTATGACAATTTTCCCTAATGAAGATTTGTGGTTGCGACAAGATGCAGACGAAATGGAAGAAATGTTTGAAGATACACCTCAAACTATGAGTTATTCTGGAATGGGAGAAGAAGTCGGCAGAGAAGTTGGAGATGGCAGTAGCGGTATGAATCGCGGTTTGATAGATGAAACCGTGCTAGAACCTGCTCCTAAAGTATATGGTAGCGATAAAAAAGAAGAAACATACAACGCTCCAGCCCCTAATTATCAGCCTGCTCAATCAAGCGGTTTATATAATCCGCCAGCAGAATATCCAGCTCCGCCACCTTTGCAGCCTTCAAAAGAAAGCAGTTCTTCTGAAGAAAGCGGAGCTGATGAAGGTTCTGTTCCAAAGTTATTTTAAGTTAAGAAACAAGAGGTTTCCTGTGAGTTATAATGTTCTTGAATCATCCTTGCGTTATCTTTCTTATTGGTATAATCAGGATAATGTAGAGGAAGTAGCTGTTAATCACCCAGGTGAAGTATGGCTTCGATTGCGTGGTAAACGTGCCCACCCATGGATTGTGCAGCCAGATGAGAACCTTTCACGTGATTATTTGGTTGATATAATACATATCATTGCAAACACTTATGAATTAAATTTTGATCCAGATAGAGGAACTCCTGTTGTTTATGCAACGTTACCTGGGGATCACCGTTTTTCAGCGATTGCTGGTCGTAATGTTATGTATGACCATGATGATCTTACTGGAGGCGTTGCATTATGTATTCGTGTTCATTCTGATGATGTCTCGTTTGGTTTCCATGATTATGGTCTTGAAAAAGGGCGAAAACTACACAAGCTGAAAAAACAAATCAGTAAAGCACAAAAAGATCCAGATGACCCATACGAAAAGCTGATGCTAAGCATGAGCAGGGGTGATCATATTCTAATAAGTGGAGCTACAGCTACAGGAAAAACAACGTTTTTGAACAACTTGTTAAAAACAATTGATCCTCATATGCGTATTATATCTGTTGAGGATACAAGGGAGCTTTTAATTCCGAATCCTAACAGAATTCATCTCGTCTTGTCACGTACAGAGCAAACAAATGATTTGGATTATCCAAAGGTAATTGACCTTATTGTACGTATGACTCCTGATGCTATTATAGGCGGAGAAATATCTACAGCAAATGCAGGCTGTTTGTGGGAGCTTATGGGTTCAGGTCATGATAACTGCTATGCAACTATCCATGCGGAAAGTGCTGAAGCAGCTTATAAGGCTTTTACAGACCGTATTTTGCATACATACCCAACAATTGACAGAACAAAAACCATTGAAGAAATGCGTGAGCGTCTTCGTGTTGTGCAAATAAACCGAGATGGAAACTTACGTGCTGTTACAGAAATTGTATGATGTTTTTTTCTTAGAAAGAAAAAGCTATATGATTTTAAAACAAACACGGCAATCTTTAATAGATTGCCGTGTTTGCTTATAATGATTGTAAGAACTGTCTGTAGTTTTTCCTAAATATTAAGGAAATTAACGACCGCCTCTTTTATTTGATGCTGGATTAAATTGATTGTTTTTCTTGTTTTTCTTTTTGCCACCTTTCCAGCCTTTTTTCACGCCTTTGTTTTCTTTTTTTATTGGCTTTTCGTAATCAATTTTTTCGATTTCATTAAATTCAGAATCTACCCTAGTGTATTCAAAATCAGGATTTCTAAAATCGTTGTTTTTGTCATTAACCCCTATCCATGTCGCCTTTTCTTTAGCAACAACAGCTTTAACACCATCGTTTGTAAACTCCAGAGTGTCAAAATTTGGTGTAATAACTGATTTCAAGCCCATCTTTTGAGCAATAGCAGCATTTGCTTTTAAATGTGCCGTAGAGCCATGTATTGGAACTATCATTGTTGTTTTTTCTTCAGAATTCTTTGTAAGAGCCTTAAAGATTTTTTTATTGTCTTCTGCAGAACCATGACCTGAAGTGTGAAGCGGACGACCTTTTTTTATGCTATATTCTGCTGAAACAACCTGAACGCCTATGTCTCCGCATGCATCAATCATTTCTTCTACGCGTTTTTCATTCCCTGGAATTGCCGTTTGCGTCATAATAACAGCATCTTTGGAAGGACTAAGTTTCAGGCGAGGGTGATCGTTATGTGCGGCTTTATTCATTGCGGCAAGTCTTTCGCCTTGAGTTCCTGTGCAAAGAAGAATCTGCTCATTTGGCTTCAAGTTAAATACTTTTTCCTTATCAAAGTTATCAATAATGGTAACGTTTTTACCTGTTTTTTCTTTAACGACTTTTTCAATATTATGCCCTGATTTTTTCAAAGCTCTGTAGTTTTTCAGCAAAGAACCGCCTTCCAAAACTACTGTGCGATTGTTTTTAGCTGCTGCTATGCAAATGCTTGCAAGGCGTTGCATGCTGCTTGCGATAATAGGGGTAACAATCCGTTTGTTTTTCAGTTTTCTCATCATGTTGGAAAATTCATCAGAAATATCTTCCTCCAGAGGATTTTCGCCTTTTTTAGTGGCTGACGTTGAATCAATCATTATAGCATCAACACCTTCTTTGCTGATTTCTTCTAAACGATTGAAGTCCAAAGGTTTTCCAAGAGGAACTGTCTGATCTGTTTTTATATCTCCGCTGTGGAATATTTTTGCTGTTGGAGTCTTTATGTAAAACCCTACAGAATCTGGGGCTGAGTGAGTAACGGCAATAACTTCGACTTTAAACTTACCAAGGTCTAATTTCTGCCCTTCTTTGATAGTTATAATTTTTGGCCACTTGTTTTTTGGAACTTTTTTCATAGCCATATTAGCTTTTAACAGCTCTGCTGCAAAAGCTGGAGCATGTATTGTTGGCATTTCAAAGCCCATATTGATGTAATCTGTAATTGCACCTATATGGTCTTCATGGCAATGAGTGAGCAGTAAAGCCTTTGCAGGTTCTTCGGCAGGTTTTTCGTCATTTGAAATGTGTTTCGTGGCATCAGGCAAAATAGTATCGTAACCTGTTTTGCCTCTACTAGAAAACATACTTCCAAGATCAATGAGTATAGTTTCTTTTTTGCCGTTTTTGTCGGTGTGAGTATAAGCATGAGAATTGCCGCCTATACGGTCACTATTGTTTCCACCGATTGTTTTCCAAGTTGTTTTTTCTGTACTCATTGCCTGTTACCTTATATTGAGGTCAAAATTTTAGTCATTAGAATGCGTAATGTCTTCGTCAGGAGGTGTTTCAATTCCTATCCAAGCATAGACAACAGCATCTATTAATTCTTTGTCATCAGGTTCTTGCTTGTCCTTGAAATCAGGGAGAGCATTAACCATACGTATAACTTCTTTATTCGTAATATTAATAAGACCCGTTTCTGGATAAGATTCATGAAGAGCTTCAGCAATATCGCCATAATTTTCCCATTGAAGACTCATATTATTTTCACTCCGAAATTATCAGAAAAGATAGGCTTTTGAATGGTTGCTAGTCTTTTTTGATAGCTGTGTTTACCTACTTATTAAAAGTATAAGTCTAGTTAGAGTAAATTGCCAGCAAAAACTTTGTCCATAGTGTTTTTTTGTTTAATCTGAATATGCGACAAGATAAAAAAAGCCGACTATAAAAGTCGGCTTTTTATTTTTTAAATGGATTTATTGGCTTATAAACCAAGTAGTTCTTTGGGAGATTTATCAGATGTTAGAAGTTCTTCTAGAGTCATAAACTCATCTGAAAGAGGAAGTGCTGGGACGTGTTTTACTCTTGTTTCATAAAATAAAACAATATCTTTTCCATCGGTTTCAGAAATACTTACATTTTCTGCTTTTGAAAGGGTTTCTCTTACAGAAGGATTTATATAGTCAAGTACAATAGATTTTCCTTTTGAACGATACAAAATAGCATGATCTTTGCCGTCGTATACAATAAGAGGATCTACTGGGTCGCCTTCTCTTGACTCAATAGAAATCAAAAGCTCACCTTTTTCATTTTGAGCAATTAAAAAGCTCTGTTCTCTTTCAAAATCGGACATTTCTATCTTCCACCTTTTTTCATAAACTTGTTTGCAAAATTCTCTATGTTTTTTGGAGCATCTTTAAGTCTTTCAATCAAAGCAGGTTTATCTCGTGATATGCTTAGAATCGAATCTGCACAAAGAGCTCCTCCAGCAATAATTATAGGGATAGCAACAACTTCTGTTGCAACAGCACCAGCAATTAAACCAGCAGCCATTGTTGCTCCACCAATTACTTGTTGCTTTAGTTTATCATTATCTTTTACATCTTCACAAATATCTTTCGCATCTTCATAAATATCTTTATAACAATCTGTAAATGATTCAATTTCGTATTTAACTTTAGTCTTAGTTTTTTCGTCCAACATTTGAGCCGCACCGCATACGAAAGCTTTAACTTTACCTGTTTTAGCAAAGCCTTCTACAGACTTCTTGGCTTCGAGAGATTTTAAAAAACGATCATCATCAAATTCTTCTTGAAATTTACCATAGTTTGTAACTCTTGCTTTTTTCTGCTCTCTCATTGCTATTATCCTTTAATCAAATATAGCTTCAAAGCTATATTACAAACAAGATTATTTGTCTGGTTTTTTGCAAAAACAGCAGTATTTATTTGCTGTCTTATCTTCCGCCTTTTTTCATAGCTTCGTTTACAAAATTCTTCATGTTTTTTGGAGCATTTTCAAGTCTTTCAAATAAACAAGGCTTATCCCGCACCAAGTTTAGAATTGAATCACAGTAAAGAGCAGCACCTACAATAAGTACAGCTTCAGAAGCCACGAAACCTACGCCAACAGCAATACACCCAGTTAGTGCTTGTTTTTTGTTAGTGTCATCAGTCATATATTCAGAAAAATCTTTAATTTCTTTTTTAATTTCAGCAGGTTTTTCTTTAACAGCAGTTTTAAGATTATTAAAACTTGCCTTAGCTTTCTCGTCCAGCATTTTAGCTGTACCGCATACGAAAGCTTTAACTTTACTTGTTTTAGCAAAGCCTTCTACAGCCTGTTTTGCTTCTGTGCCTTTTTTTATTGGGTGCGGTATTTTACCTTCTGGTACTCCTGATGACATTTTTATTCTCCATTTTTAATATTAAGAACCGTGTTAGCAGAAAGAACTATCTTCCACCTTTTTTCATAGCTTCGTTTGCAAAATTCTTTAGGTTTTCCTGAGTATTCTTTACAGAATTCTTTATGCCTTCTTTTGAAATATTTGCAAGCCTTTCTAGCAAAATAGGCTTGTTGCATACCATGCTTATAAAAGGCTCTACAACCATTGCGGCACCTGTTGCCATGCCACTTAAAGAAGCAGCTTCAGCAGTATTTATGGTATTAGAAACTCCAGTACAAACAGCAATACTAGTTACTGCACTGCCAATAAAGATAGCTGCTCCTATTGCTATTTGAACCGCAACAGGATCTGTGTTTTTAACTTTTTCTTCCAGCATTTTCGCTACACCGCATACGAAAGCTTTAGCCTTGCCTTTTTTAGCAAAACCTTCTACAGCCTGCTTTGCTTCCGCATCTTTTTTTATTGGGTGCGGTATTTTACCATTTGGGGCTTCTGAGTGATGTAACATCGTAACTCTCCATAAATTTAAATCGAACTTAACGTAAAGATATCATAAGCAAGTTTTTTGTCAAGTCTTTTGTCATTATCCTGCTAAACGTACAGCTAAAGCTACTGACATTAGTTTTGTTTCTTCATCGTCTGCTCTTGATGTTAGCACTATAGGAATGTTTGTTCCGCATACTGTTCCTGCTGAATGGGCAGAGGCGAAATGTATCATGCTTTTGTACAAAACATTTGCAGCACCTAAATCGGGCATAAGAAGAATATCAGGGTCTCCAGCAACTTCGCTGTCGATTCCTTTGATTTCTGCAGCTTCTTTTGAAATGGCAAGATCAAGCCCAAAAGGTCAGTCAATAAGTACGTTCTCGAAAATCCCACTACCCGAAATGTTTTTTAAGTTATGAGCATCAACTGTGCTTGGAATCTTATCTTTTACTTTTTCAACAGGAGCTACACAAGCTACCTTTGGCTTTTCAATGCCGATTTTTCTAGCAAAATCAACAGCATTTGAAAGAATTTTAACCTTGTCTTCAAGTTCTGGTGCAATGTTTATTGCTGCATCTGTAACAACAACCAGCTTGTGATATGCAGGAAGTTCAAACAAACCCACATGGCTTATAAGATTGCCTTCAGGAATAAAACCGTTTTCTTTGTTAAGAACTGCTTTTAAAAATGATGAAGTCTGAACAAGTCCTTTCATCATAACATGAGCTTTGCCTTCTTTAATCATTTGTGCAGCAAGTTCACAGGCTTTTGTTTCGTCTGTTTCATAAACAAAAGAGGCTGCGGAAACATCAGCTCCGTTATCAGCAGCAAGTTTTTTGATTTTATCTTCTTCACCAATCAGAAGAAAATTAGCAAGTTTCAGCTTTATAGCACGAGAAATACACTTGATATTATCAGGGTCATTTGCTAGAGGAATTACAACAGTTTTGCGTTTATTTTCTGGTACTGCGACAATAAAATCTTTTAACTTCATTTTTGGAGTTCCTTTGTTTGTTAGTGCTGTCAACATATCCACCGTCATTCTGAGGGCTTTTACAAAGCTCGTAAGAATCTCACTTTTATAGTGTAATTCTAAATGAGATTCTCACGTCGCTTTGCTCCTCAGAATGACGGGGAGGTGGATTTGCTCCTCAGAATGACGGGGAGGTGGATTTGCTTTACGCTCCTCGCAATGACAGCGGTGATTCTAATATTCCTTTACAGTCTCACGTCCTTCGGCAATAGATACATAACCGCCTGCAAGCGGGAGCATTTCTCTTTCACCTGGGACGATTTCCACAGGAGCTATAAAACCAACTCTTTCTGTTACAAGTTTGTTGAATTCTTTGTCATAGGCTATGCCACCAGTCATAATTATTGCGTCTATTTTACCTTTTAAGGTAGCTCCATGTTTGGCAATTTCTTGACTGACTTGATAAACCATTGCTTCAAAAACCCAGTCATATTCACCATTGCCAGCGACATAAGCATCGCCAATTTTTTTGAAATCATTTGTTCCAGCAAGTGCAACCACTCCGCCTTTTCCAACGAAATGGCGTTTTAGTTCATCAAGAGTATATTTGCCTGAAAAACAAAGTTTCATAATCTGACCAACAGGAAGTCCGCCTGCTCTTTCAGGAGAAAAAGGACCATCGCCGTCAAGTGCGTTGTTCACGTCAATAACTCTACCTTGACAATGAGCTCCTACAGAAATCCCGCCACCCATATGGGCAACAATGAAATTACATTTATTGTAGTCTTTACCAAGTCTCGCTGCTACTTCACGAGCGGCTGATTTTTGATTAAGAGCATGGAAAATGCTGCGGCGTTCAATCTCTGGAGTGCCTGAAACACGAGCCACATCGTCCATTTCATCTACAACGACAGGGTCTACAATATATGCACTACAGCCAGCTTCAGTTGCTATTGAATGAGCAATTACACCACCGAGATTGCTCGCATGTTCTCCGTATTGTCCTGATTTTAAATCGGCAATCATAGTATCATTAACGAGGTATGTGCCACTTTCAATTGGACGTAAAAGACCTCCTCTGCCGACAACGGCATCTAGAGATTTAATCTTAACGTTATTGTCATTTAGAAAAGTTTTTACACACTCCAGTCTAAAATCAGACTGATCAGCTACTTTTTCAAATACTTTCAAATCTTCGCTGTCATGGTCGACAGAAACCTGTGCCATCTTTTCTAAATCTTCAAAATAAGCCAGTTTTGTACTGGTAGAACCAGGATTAATGACGAGAATTTTATTCATGTTAAGCAACCTTTTTCTTGTAGAGTTTTAATTATCATTATTTGTTTTGCTGACTTTCTATTTCTAGCTCAGCTATAAAATTATCTATTAGAATTTTATCTATTTGAGGCATTGTTATTATATGCGATATGTCCCCTTGAGAAGCCAGTTGCCATTTCTTTGCAAGCTTTTTAGATGGGCGTTTGATAACTACAGTATTAGAAAAATCGTTTCTCCAAGCTTCCCAGTTTATTTTCTTCAATTGCTCTAATGTATAATCAGCCATTTCTATACATTTTTCAGCCATTTTTTTGAAGCCGTTAGCCTTATGAAGTTTTATTGCCTGCCATAGTATTAAGCTTGTGAAACCGTTTCTTGAGCCCATGATTGTAGTATCAAGGCTGTCAATATATTCAATTCTTTGCGAGATTCTATTCACAAGGTCATTTTTGGTTATAACCACTCCGCAAGGGATTGGAGAACCTATCATTTTATGACCGCTTACAGAAACGCTACTGACTCCAGCAGAAAAATCAAACTTTGGAGAATTCTTTAAAAATGGAAGAATATGACCAGATAAAGCAGCGTCAGCATGAACATAACTAGGGATTCTTAAATTTTCACAAATGTCTTTTATTAGCCTGACGTTATCAATAGCTCCCTTCATCGTAGTTCCGATTGTTGCAACAATTATTGCAGGAGTGTCTCTTCTTGACTGAAGAACTAATTCTAAATCTTTATAATCCATTTCTCCATTATGAAGCGTTTTTACTTCAATGTTCTTCATATTGAGAATACGCAATATTTTCTTTATGCTGTAGTGGGCATCTTGAGAATAATAGACTATTCCATCGGTATATAATTCTCGTGCTAGAAATAGCCCATACATATTACTTTCAGTTCCACCATTAGTAATATACCCCCAATAATTATTAGGAATATTGTAGAGTTTTGCAAAAAAATCCAAAACCTTTTTCTCAATATCCAACGTATTGATTTTGTAATTACTTGGAATAAATGGATCGCCAATGTTGTTTATGGAGTATTTCAAAAAACCTGAAAGTTGTGTGCAATGATCCAGATTCGCATTAGCAGGGTAACCTAAAGAGGTTTCCTTTGCTTTTTTTAATCTTTTTTCAAGCTCTTTAATTTCATCAGTAAAGGATATTTCGGTCATAAAAACTCTTTGGGCTATGTTGTTGTAAACGTTAAATAATTTGATAACAAATTGCACTGTCATTGCGAGCGAAACGAAGCTCCTCGCAATGACAGTATAACACTTTTATTTCTGATAGTGTTCTTTGTAATATTTAAGTCCTGCTTCAACAGCTTTTAGATTTATATCTACCAAATTTTTGCGTTTGATAGATGAAGGAATCATTTTCTGCATTGTTTCAACAGAAACTGCTCCTGAAGCTGCGGCATAAACAGCCAACGCTACAATAGTCGCAGTCATAACAGAACCAAGCTCTATTGCAATATCTGTAGCAGGAACATACATAACATTGACATCATCTCTTTTGACTTTTCTTTCAATAAGAGATGAGTTTACTATCACCATTCCTTTTGGCTGAACGCTTTCTTCAAAAAGATCTAAAGAAGGAGCATTCATAGCTATCAGAACATTAGGTGTTTCAACTACTGGAGCACCAATAGCTTCATTTGAGATAACAACACTAGCGTTTGCTGTACCTCCACGCATTTCAGGACCATAAGAAGGAAGCCATGTAGCATGACGGTTTTCAGCAACAGCACATTTTGCAAGCAAAGCACTTGCAGACATAACGCCCTGACCACCGAAACCAGCTACTTTTACTAACTGCTCATTCAAAAGAGAACCTGCTTTAACACTTTCAACTTCACCAGACTTGAACAAATCAATTAGTTCTTCATCTGTTAGTTTCATTCTAGGTATGCTTACAGGTGCTGGTTCTTTTGTGTCATCACGTAAATTTCCTACTGGAAATATTTTTTCAAGCTTTTCAGTTATCCAATGACGAGCGTCCATAGAATTCATTTTCCAGCCGATTGGACATGGAGAAAGTATTTCTACGAATGAGAAACCTCTTTTTTCTACCTGATTTTGAAGAGCTTTCTGAACAACTCTTTTTGCTTTCATTACGCCTTTAGCGTCCCCAAGAGTTACTCGTTCAACAAAAACAGGAGCTTCCAGCTGACTGATAACTTCACTCATGTGTATAGGATAGCCTTCATTTTCGGCTGTACGACCCCTAGGAGAAGTTGTTGTTTTCTGTCCGAGAAGAGTAGTCGGAGCCATTTGTCCGCCAGTCATTCCGTAAATAGCATTGTTTATGAAGAAAACAGTTAGGTTTTCACCACGATTGGCTGCATGCATAATCGCACCCATGCCAATACCAGCTAAATCTCCATCACCTTGATATGAAATAACTATACGGTCTTCATCAAGAGTTCTGCATACACCAGTTGCAGCAGCAGCAGCTCTACCGTGTGAACACTGGACATTTCCCGTGTCAAAATAATAGTATCCGAAAACACTACAGCCAACAGGAGAACAAAAAACAGTCCTATCCTGTATGCCAAGATTATCTATAGCTTCAGCTACCAGTTTGTGTGCGACTCCGTGTCCGCAACCTGGGCAGTAATGTGTTGTTTTCTGACCTGGACCTTTACGAAAAAACTCATCATAAAAAGCAGATGGTTTTTGGTGTTTAATTACTGTTGTCATTTTCAGTCTCCATATCCCATCTTGTTGATAAGGTCTTTTGAAGATGGAACCATTCCGCCCATCCAGTTGCAAAGTTCTATCGGAGCTTTTCCGTATATTGCAAGCTTTACATCTTCCAGCATTTGTCCTTCGCTGAGTTCAACAACGAAAACTTTTTTCATTTTTTCCGAAAGTTCAGCAATGCGTTTAGAAGGGAAAGGGAATAAGGTTTTTGGTCTTAAAAGCCCTGCTTTTATGCCTTTTGCACGCAGTTCTTTAACTGCTGAAAGACTGATTCTTGCACTGATTCCATAAGCAATAAGAAGAATATCAGCATCTTCTGTATCTACTTCTTCGAAATCTACAATCTCGTTTTTAAGTCTTTCATATTTATCGCAAAGTTTCTGGTTATGAGCAGCCATTTCTTCAACACTCATAAATATCGATGTAACAAGATTTTTACGGCTTTCTTTGTCAGCATATATAGCCCAGTCTTTACGTTTTCCGTGAATTACCTGTTTCGGCAGTTCAACAGGCTCCATCATTTGTCCGATATAAGCATCAGCCATAATGAAAACTGTCATTCTGTATTTGTCAGCTAAATCAAAGGCTTTGTATGTAAAATCACACATTTCCTGAACAGAATTAGGAGCAAGAACGATATTTTTATAGTTACCGTTTCCGCCACCTTTAACTACCATATTATAGTCTGATTGTTCTGGCCATATGTTGCCCAAACCTGGACCTGCACGTTGAACATCAATAACAACATTAGGCAGTTCTGCTCCTGCAAGATATGAAAGCCCCTCTGCCATAAGAGCAACACCTGGACCTGCCGAGGCTGTCATTACTCTTGAGCCTGCTGCAGATGCACCATAAAGCATGTTGATAGCATTTACTTCACATTCAGCTTGAAGGAAAGTATGTCCTGCTAGAGGAAAATAAAATGCTGCAGCATGAGCTATTTCACTTGCTGGAGTTATTGGATAACCAAAAAATTCTGTCGCTCCTCCTAAGAGTGCGCCACGGATAACTGCATCGTTACCCTTCATAAGGTGTTTAGTCATTTTTTTTCAGCCTTATAAACAGTTATTGCACCTGGTTCAGGGCATACATAAAAACACATACCGCATGCTGTACAGTTTTCACTATCAAACTTTACATAAGCATAGCCTTGTTCGTTTATTTCTTTGCCGATAGTAAGGCAGCCTTTTGGACATGCATCAACGCAAACGCCACAGCCTTTGCATTCCGAATTTTCTATTTTGACATGATTCTTTGTCATGATATTTGAAAATATCCTTTCGTTAAATTAACTGAATAATTATATCCACTGAAAAACGTCGTCTTCTATTCCGCCAAAAAAGTTAATGCAGTCTATTTGCTTTGTTAGCTTTTGTTCTACATTGGCAATTTCTATGCTGTGACCTGGGCATTGTATTTTAGCACATGCATAAACTTTACTTTTTTCATCAGGAAGAATAAAAGCAAAGCTTTTGCTTGAATTGCAATTTTCTTGCTCACAAGATTTGTTTACCATCAAGCTTTCACCGCAAGTAGGGCATGACGCTGTAACGATTCTCGATTCTGGAGAAAGAACAGGGATAAAATCAAATAGTTTTTCGTGACCGCCCCAAAAAGCATCAATGTAGGCAAAACCTTTTGAAAGACCAGTGTCAAGTGTGATGCGAATCGATGGCTCACCATGAATAAGAATGTTCTTATCCATAAGATTATGTCCGTTTGGACAGTAAAGCTCATCAAAAACAAGGAAATCCCGACCGCCTTTGTTAAGAAAACGCATGCCTTTTGGCAGGACTTCCAGAAATTCTTCAGGTATTTTTTTATAAGAGAGTTTCATTCCTGTTTCCATTCTGTTGCTAGAGAATTATTTTATGTAAAGAACTCTAACAAAATCCATTTGCTCCTGCAAGGGTAGTAAAAAGACAAAAGAATGGTTTATTTAGTAACAGCGAAATTCAGTTACTATATTATCGTTGCTTTTCTGCCATGTTTTATAGATAAGAGTTTCTTTGTTGTATAAAGCACAATGTTTTTTAGCTTGCTGTAAAAGATGTTCGCTTGTAACAGTTTCTCGTAAATGTTCAAAAACAATTGCATCATCAGATTTGAAAAACACAGAGACAGTACCGAATGCGGAGCACCCAACGAATAAAAATAAAGCTGATATAAGAAGTATTTTGCTCATGAATTTTACCTTTTAAAAATTACATTTGTCTCATTTAAATTTGCACAAATAAAAAAGACCTGTCAATAGAACAGGTCTTTTTAAAACTGGTAGCGGAGGAGAGATTTGAACTCCCGACACGAGGATTATGATTCCCCTGCTCTAACCAACTGAGCTACTCCGCCTCTAAGAAAGAAACACAAGAATATGTAATATTTATTGTTCGTTGTGTCAAGAACGACTCATAATTAATATAGCTGTTTTTTATAAAAAACATCATAAATTAAAAATTACTGGTTTTTAGTATCGTCCTTTATGTATAGTAGATTTCAAAATATAGATATAAATGTAATTTTTTAAATAAAAAGGCAAAATATGGCTGAAGTTATTATTAATGGTTCAGAAGGACGAATCGAGGGTCGCTATTATCGTGGAGCAAGAGCTGATGCACCAGTAGCATTGATTCTTCATTCTGAAACTTTAGATGGTGCTGATTCTTCTCATGGCGGAACAATGAATAACAAAGTAACTTATACGATGTTTCATGCTTTTCAGCATATGGGATTCTCAGTGCTAAGGTTTAATTTTCGTGGAGTAGGAAAGTCTCAAGGTGTTTTTGATGGTGGAGCAGGGGAGCTTGCAGATGCAACTTCGGCTCTCGATTGGCTGCAGGACACAAACAAAGAAGCTTCTTCATGTTGGGTGGCTGGTTATTCTTTCGGTGCATGGATAAGTATGCAATTGCTTATGCGTAGACCAGAAATAGATGGTTTTGTTTCTATTGCACCTCCAACAAATACTCGTGATTTTTCATTTTTAGCACCATGCCCGTCTTCGGGGTTGATTCTTCAAGGTGCTTCTGATGAGGTTGTAACGGAAGAGGCTGTTTCACAGCTTGCTGAAAAGCTTTCATTGCAGAAAAACATTTCAATTAACTATCAAGTTTTACCTAATGTAGATCATTATTTCACGAATCATCTTAAAGATGTTCACACTAGAATTAGCACGTATGTGAAAGCCTTTAAAGGCTAACAGTTATATTCTTCATAATAAAAAAGCCCTGTTTCCAGATTTTTAATAATCCGAAAACAGGGCTTTTTTTACTTAGCTTCTATTTTATTCTTCGTCTTTAGACTGCTTTTTAAGTGCAGCACCAAGAATATCACCAAGAGATGCTCCTGATTCTGAAGATGAATATTCAGACAGAGCTTCTTTTTCTTCTGCTATCTCACGACTTTTTATTGAAAGAGATAGTTTGCGACTTTTAGAATCAATAGATGTGATTCTTACTTTTACTTCATCGCCAACATTGAAGCGTTCTGGTTTCTGTAAGTCTCTTTCACGAGAAAGGTCAGCCTTGCGGATAAATCCAGGCATTCCATCTACTTCAACTTCGATTCCATTGTCAGTAATTAAAGTAACCTTAGCTGTTACAGTTGAGCCTTTTTTCAGCGTTTTCATAGTGCCTTCAAAAGGGTCGCTGGAAAGCTGTTTAATTCCAAGGCTGATGCGTTCTTTTTCAACATCAACTCCAAGAACCTTAGCTTTTACAATATCACCTTTTTTGAATTCACCGATAGCTTCTTCGCCAGAACGTTCCCAATCGATATCGGACAAATGAACCATGCCGTCAATATTTCCTGACAAGCCAATAAACAGCCCAAATTCAGTGATATTTTTAACATCGCCTTCTATTTCAGAACCGACTGCAAAGTTTTCAACGAATGCTTCCCATGGATTATCCATGCACTGTTTAAGACCAAGAGAAATACGGCGTTTCTGTGAATCAACATCAAG
Source organism: Alphaproteobacteria bacterium (assembly GCA_030639035.1). Classification (GTDB taxonomy): domain Bacteria; phylum Pseudomonadota; class Alphaproteobacteria; order DAOWDM01; family DAOWDM01; genus DAOWDM01. The sequence continues at coordinate 7,183 of DAOWDM010000017.1, read as the reverse complement.
AACGACAATGTCAACTTCTTGACTTGTAGAAACAATTTTGCCTGGGTGAATGTTCTTTTTAGTCCAGCTCATTTCAGAAACATGAACAAGACCTTCGACACCATCTTCAAGTTCTACAAAAGCACCATAATCAGTGATGTTTGTTACACGACCAGTGAATTTTGTTCCAATAGGGAATTTGGCTTCTGCTCCTTCCCATGGGTCTGTTTCGAGCTGTTTCATTCCAAGGCTGATGCGTTGAGTCTCTACATTGAAACGAATCACCTGAACATTGATTGTCTGACCTATAGACAATACTTCTGATGGGTGATTGATTCTTTTCCATGCAATATCAGTAACATGCAGCAAACCGTCTACACCGCCAAGATCAACAAACACACCGTAATCGGTAATGTTTTTAACTATACCTTCAAGTACCTGACCTTCTGTAAGATTGCTGATAATTTCAGAACGCTGTTCAGCACGTGTTTCTTCAAGTACAGCACGACGTGATACAACAATGTTTCCTCTAGCTCTATCCATTTTAAGAATCTGGAAAGGCTGAGGAGCCCCAAGCAATGGATTGATGTCTCTTACAGGGCGTATGTCAACTTGACTTCCTGGAAGGAATGCAATCGCACCGCTAAGGTCAACAGTAAAGCCGCCTTTGACACGTCCAAAAATAGTACCTGTAACTTTTTCGTTAGCGTTAAGAGCTTTTTCAAGTTCGTTCCATGCTTCTTCTCTTCTGGCTTTTTCACGAGAAAGAACAACGATTCCGTTTTTATCTTCATAACGGTCAACAAAAACGTCTACATTATCACCAGCTTTAAGCTCAGTTTCACCGAATTCTTTTAATGATACACGACCTTCTGATTTAAGACCGACATCAACAAGGGCATATTCGCCATCAGATGAAACAATAGTACCTGTAATTACAGACCCCTGAAGACCTCCTGACTCACCAAGAGTTTCATTTAGTAGTGCTGCAAAATCTTCTTTCTCAGGAACAAAATCGTCCTGAATTTTTGTAGTTGTCATAATATTTATAATCATTTTTTTGCCTGTCGATTTCTCGACGGTCTTGTACGGAATAAAAAACAAACAACCTGAGAACCGTACTTTTTTTCAGGTAGTTTAACAAGTTCGGAAAGCTTTTAACGTCCGTCCGATTTTGTTTTTTTAGCTTTATTCTTTTCTATATGTTCCATAACTGTCGCAAAAACTTCTTTTGCATTTAAATCAGATGTATCTAGCACCAAAGCATCTTTAGCTGCAGTCAATGGAGCTGTATCTCGCCCGCTATCACGAGCATCACGCACTTTCATATCTTCAAGAACAGTGTCGTATATAACCTTATCTCCACGTTCTTGCAACTCTTTGTAGCGTCGTTCGGCACGTTTTTCTATGCTTGCAGTAACAAACAGCTTGATTTTAGCATTTGGACATATAACCGTACCTATATCTCTGCCGTCAAGAATCGCCCCTTTGCCTGATGGTGGATTGTTTGCGTAGTTCTGTTGAAAATCAAGCAAAGCCTTTCTTACTTCTGGAAAAACAGAAACAACAGAGGCAGCTTTTCCTGCTTCATCGCTTGTAATTTCAGAATCAGCCATAAGAGTTGGAATAGTTTCTGGTGTCATTGATTTTGCAACAATCGCAGCACTTTTTGCATCGCTAGGATTAAGCCCTTTACGCATAAGCCCGAGTCCTACAGCACGATAAAGTTTTCCTGTATCCAAACAATCAAACCCATAATGTTCAGCCAGCATTCTTGCTAAAGTGCCTTTTCCAGCCGCCGCAGGTCCATCAATCGCAATAATCATTTTTTGTCCTTTCTAATATCAGCCCCAAGTTTATTCATCATTGTGGCAAAGTTTGGGAAGCTGGTATCAATCATAGAAGCATTGTCAACTTCTATTGGTTTTTCTGTTTTCATTCCAAGCACTAAAAAAGCCATTGCTATACGATGATCAAAATTTGTAGCTACAATAGCGTTTCCTTTTGGAGGTCGTCCAGTGCCATAAACGATAAGAGCGTCTTTTTCGACCTCTATTTTAACTCCGCAGGCTGTTAATCCGTCTGCAATTGCTTTTAATCTGTTGCTTTCTTTTACTCGAAGCTCGCCCAGTCCAAACATGCGGGTAACACCATTTGCACAAGCGGCAGCCATTGCTAGAGCAGGGTATTCGTCAATCATTGAAGGAGCTGTTTCAGGTGGAACATCAACACCTTTTAACTGGCTGAATTTTGCCCTGATATCGCATAAAGGTTCTCCTGCAATTTCACGGATATTTTCTGCCTGAATATCTGCTCCCATTTCTTTTAAGGTCTCAAAAAGCCCAAAACGAAGAGGATTCATGCCAACTTCTGGTAAAAACACCTCCGAGTCGGGTGTTATTAGTGCAGCAACAGCAGGAAAAGCCGCCGATGACCAGTCAGCAGGAACTATAATATCGCAAGCCTTTAACTCTGGTTTACCTGTTACTGTTATTGCTGTTTTGCCGTCATCTGTTTTTGTTGTTGTTATATTGCAGCCGAAACTTTTTAGCATGCGTTCGGTGTGGTCTCTTGTTGGATTTTCTTCAATAACGGTTGTTTCTCCGTCTGCATGAAGCCCAGCTAGAAGAATTGCAGATTTCACCTGTGCAGAAGCTACAGGGGATTCATAAACAATCGGCGACAAACAAGATTTTCCTTTGACTACAAGCGGCAGTCTTGCTTTAGAGCGTGAAGCAAAGGAAGCTCCCATTTGCTCCAAAGGAGTTATAACTCGCTGCATTGGACGTTTTCTTAAGCTTTCATCTCCAGAAATAAAGCTTGAAAAAGGACAGCCTGCAAGGATTCCCATTAAAAGCCTTGCTCCTGTTCCAGCATTTCCCATATCAAGAATATCGTCAGGTTCTGTCAAGTTGCCTATTCCACAGCCTTTTATGTGCCATAGATTTTCTTTTTTAGATTGAGTGATTTCTGCCCCAAGTTTACGCATAGCGTTGGCAGTGCTTAAAATATCTTCACTTTCAAGTATTCCTGAGACAGTTGTTTTTCCCTCAGCTAAAGCCCCAATCATCAGAGAGCGGTGAGATATGGATTTATCTCCAGTAACACGCATTGTGCCTTTTAAATTTTTAACTTGATGTGAAAATAAAGATGATGTCATTAATAAATCCTGTAATATGCTGGAAACACTTTAATAGATTATGTAATATAAAAAAAGCTATTATCTAGAGCTTTTTCAGGAGCAATAAATTTATGAAACGGTTTTTCCTTGCTACTGTTTTAATATGCTGTTTTACGTGCCAATCCAACGCTAAGTGCAGGTTGGGGGATATTGTCTTTGCGAACAAAGAATACAAATTGGCAATTGATAATTATGAGCTATGTAAAAGTCGTGGTGATGCATATGCAAAATATCAGCTCGGACGGATATTTTATCAAGGGCTTGGTGTAGAGCAAGACTTTAGCATAGCAACAAAACATTTTCATGAAGCAGCTGAACAGAATTTTCATCTTGCCCAACAAAAGCTTGGAATAATATTTTGGAGGGGCGACGGTGTAATTAAGGATAAAATCAGAGCATATAAATGGCTGACTCTTGCCTCTGATGGGAATGATAAGAAAAGCACAGAGCTACTCAATCAGCTTATTCTTAAATTAAATAAAAAAGAAATCATAGAAGGCGATAAAAGGGTTATGCTGTGGCGTATAAAAACAGCAGACGGAGGACATGCTGCAATTTCTGCCAGATTAGGGCTTGTTTATTGGAAAGGTGAAAATGTAGTAGAAAAAAATCCTGTAAAAGCGTATAAATGGTTACAGCTTTCAGCCGAACAGGGAGACCCTGTAGGAATTAGATTGCGTGATGAGATACTTAAAAGAATGAACGAAAAACAGCAAAGAGAAGGAAAAGCTCTTGTTGAGAAGTGGAAAAAAGAACATCTGAAAAAATAAGACAACGGGAAGTTAAATTATGAAAAAATTTGTTTTTGCCTTTTTATTTGCTTTAGCAGCAACAGGAACAGCTATGGCTGATTTTGATGCTGGAGTTAAAGCTTTTGCAGAAAAAGATTATGAAACTGCACTAATGGAATTCAGTCATGAAGCTTTAAGAGGAGACGCTGTTGCACAGAATAACCTTGGTTCTATGTATAACAAAGGGCTTGGTGTAACGCAGAATCATGAAGAAGCTTTCAAATGGTTTAATCGAGCTTCAATGCAGGGACATGCTCCAGCTCAGTATAATCTTGGTCATATGTATCAGTATGGATTGGGAACTCAGCAGAATTATACAAAGGCTCTTAAATTATATAGAAAAGCTGCCGAACATGGTGTTGTTCCAGCACAGCTTGCTATGGGAAAAATGTATTTAAGCAGTGATTATGGCAAAGATGTCGCTGTTGCAGCCAAATGGTTAGAGAAAGCTGTTGCTCATGGAAATGCAAAGGCTCAGTTTAATCTTGGAAATATGTATAGGGTAGGGGAAGGTGTTGACCAGAGTTATCATTTAGCTTTGAAATGGTGGAAAAAATCTGCTGTTCAGGGCTATGTTCCTGCACAAATGGCTCTTGGAAAAATTTATTACGAAGGGCATTATTTCAAGAACGGTGAAGAGCAGGAAGGCGTTCCAAAAAACGTTGTTGAATCTGCAAAATGGTACAAAAAAGCAGCAGAACTAGGAGATGCTAATGCTATGACTTTCCTTGGTTATTTATACAATGAAGGTTTAGGTGTTCCTAAAGATGCTGTCTTAGCTGAAAAGTGGATTAATCAAGCCAAAACCTTAAAATAAAAGGCTATGTTCAATAATAGCATTGCTATTTGACATGTTTTTAGCCCCACTATTGCTAAATCGCTTAATAATGATTGTGTTTCTCTGCTTCAAATTCGCTGTCATTCTTGTAAATGTTATCTAATTCGATGACAAAAAGCCGTCATTCTGAACTTGATTCAGAATCTACCTTTTTTCTTCATTGTCAAAACAGAAGATGGATTCTGAATTTAATTCAGAATGACTATTACAAAAAAACTGTCATCGATTTAGCTCTAATTTTCTAGTTTTTCAAAATATCGTGAATAAGTTTCTTTCCTAACAAGCAGATGACGGTTAAAATCAACTGTTTATAGATAAGAAAGAAAGTTTTCGGTATGATAGAACAACAAGGCTCTTCTTTTGTGGTCAATTTGACGACAATGCTTGAAAAGTGCAAAAGCCCTACTGCTTTGTTGTCAGGTAACGGAAGTCTTATTTCAGTAAATCAAAATACGACTGATTTAGAAAAAAGAGCTTTTCAGGGAAAAGAGATAGCTTCTCTAGCCAAATTGTCAGCAGAAAATAAAATTGCAATACAAAGCAGCATTTCAATTGTAATAGCTGATAATCTGCTTTTTTATGATGTAACATTATTGCCTGATGACAAAGGCCGTACCGTTTTTGCTATCATTAAAGATGAAACTTTGGAAAAAAACTTAAGAAATGTACTGTTGGAATCCAGAGAACGTTATAAAGATTTTGTTGAAGCTTCAAGCGATTTTGCATGGGAAACAAATGAAGAAAAAAAGTTTGTTTTTGTGTCTCCGCGTGGAGCTCTTGGTTATAGTGCTCATTTCCTTGTTGATATGAAACCACGTGATTTATTTGATAATAAGCAGCCTAAAGGCACTTACAGTATTTTTTCAACGAAAGAACCAATAGAAGATGTTAAAATAGTTGCACAATGTGTAGATGGTTCTAAAGCATATCTACTTGTATCTGCAATGCCTTTGTTTGATAAAGCAAACAACTTGCTTGGTGCTAGAGGCGTTTGCCGAGATATAACTGAAATACGAAAACGTGATATTGAAATCACCAGAGCTCATGAACGAGAAAGACTGCTAAGTTTTATTATACGTTCTTTCAGGGACGAAATTGAAACAGACAAAATGCTTCACACTGCTGTTTCTGCCACGTCAAAAGGGCTAAATGCAACAGGTTGCCAAATTTTTCGTATGAAAAGATTTGAACATGATAAGGCTGAAACTCCTTTTTCTGGTTTTGAGGTAACAACTGAATATGGAGAAACTGGCGGAAAAGAAATAGCTATGATGTTGTTGCTAGAGCTTGCTACCTGTCCTGAAATTCTGCAAATCTCATTGAGAGGTTGGGATATTATGGCCTCTAAAACAAACTATAATAAAAAAACAAACGGTGCGTTATGTTTGTGGCGTAAAGCAGAACAATTACCGTGGGACGATGATGACAGTTCTCTTGTATCTGATATTTCAGCACAAATAGGCATTGCTATAGAACAGATTACACAGCATGAATATATTTATTCTTTGTCAAGAACCGATGTTTTAACAGGGCTGTTTAATAGGCGAGCTTTTTTTGAAGAAGCTGAGCGTAGATTTAACAGGCTGAATTTTGAAAAAAAACCGTTTGCACTTATGTATGTTGATCTTGATAATTTCAAGCTTGTAAATGACACTCATGGTCATCAAAAAGGCGACGAAGCATTGATTGCTCTTCGTGAGATATTATTACAGCACACAAGACCAACTGATTTGATAGCTCGTTTAGGTGGAGATGAGTTTGCTATTTGGTTGGAAAATGCAGATAAAGAAATAGCAGAAAAAAGAACTGTAGAATTACTGAAAGAAACTTATAAACTACTTAAATTTTCAGGTAGCAAAGAAGATACTTTAGGATTTTCAATCGGTTTAGCAACTAATGACGAAGAGTATAATGAAACTTTAAAAAACCTTATTTCTCGTGCTGATAATGCAATGTATCAAAGCAAGCGAAAAAGCAAAGGTTCTTATATGATTGCAAAACAAGCTGATAAAACAGAAAAAAACATACAGGAAAAGAAATGATAGAGGATAACAAGCTTCTTCAAAGACTAATCAGCAGTCGAAAAGATGTGCAGTATATGGATTATGAAGAATCCAAAAAACTTGCAAAAGACAAAGACCCTGAAGTTCGTCGAAAGCTGGCTGCTCGTGATGACATTGTTCCTGAAATTTTATATTTTTTAGCAGAAGATTCTGATCCGAAAGTTAGAAGTGAAATTGCAAACAATCCGTTTGCTCCTCGTTATGCAGACATGCTGCTTGTCAATGATGATGATGATGAAATAAGATATAATCTTGCATTAAAGATTGCTAATTTGACTCCGTATTTGTCAACATATGAACATGATAGAATTAGAAATATAACATACGAAAT
>DAOWDM010000091.1 GCA_030639035.1 Alphaproteobacteria bacterium | reverse complement strand
TTTCTATGCCATCGCCTTGATAGTTTCCGCCGACAAGAACAGTTCCTCCGCCTGAATGACCAGATACATCAAGTTCTGCATTGTCAAAAAGCCCGACTTTTTCGCCCAAGACCTTGATAGTTCCGCCTGTTTCTCCAACATCATAACCGCTTGCATCAACTTTGCCTGAAACACTTACAACACCGTCTCCAACTGCTTCGATAACAATCGTTCCGTTTACGTTATTAATAGACTGAGCCTGAATAATACCGTCCATATTAATGGCATTATCAAGAATATCTTTTGCAGTGTTAGCTGTTAAAATTACAGTTCCGCCGTCTGCTTCGATAGTTCCGTTCATATCGATAATACCAGCAAGAGGATTGCCATAAATATCGGTAAGTTTTGAAGCAACTTCACTGTCTGCTGCAAATGTGATTAAATTATCGCCATAAAAGTCTATAGTAACACCGTTTGAAGCAGCTAAAACGATTTTACCAAGCCTAGCTTGAATAAGTCCTGAATTCCCAACACTAGGTGCAACTAAAGCAACTAAACCGCCATCTTGAACATTAATAAGCCCTTCGTTTATGACTGTCGCATTAGGATTACCAGCAATAGTGAAGTTTAGTCTGTCTGCCATAAAATCAGAATTTGTGATGTTATGAGTCGAGGCTATCAAAGCAGATACGTCAACTGTCGAGTTCTGCCCAAAGAAAACACCGTTCGGATTAACAAGAGTAACCCTGCCGTTAGCCGTAAGCTTACCGAGTATTTGCGATACTTGACTTCCTGTAACTCGGTTTAATGTATGAGATGTAGATGAAGGCTGATTAAAATGAGTATGCTCATTAGCTCCAATAGAAAAGCTTTGCCAATCAATGACAGCATTGCCAGTTGTCTGGTTAATTACCAGTTTATCGACCGTTTCCTGAACAATTGTGGCACTGCCTTCTACAACCGTTCCGCCCTGAGGATTCGCCAAAGCTGTGGAAGCAATCAACATTGCTATTGTAGTAAAAGCTGTCGTTCTATTAAGCCTTGAACGTAGCCCTATGTTTTTTCTTTTTTCTACCCTGCTCATGGCTTAATACCTCACAGTTAAGTTAAAAAATAGCCTTGGATCATTTCCAGAATTCCCCGTTCTTGAAGCTACTGAACGTGTAATCGGTTTTGCCAGTTCAACACTGCCAGTGAAATAATCAGTTATACCAAAGCGAACACCTAAACCAGCAGAAGAACCCATTCTTTCCCTGTCTTGATTCACAGGGGAAATATCGTATGTCGCCCCAAAATCCCAAAAACCGTAAAGCTGATAATACTGCAGGTTTGGAATTTCAGGAGCACCTGTATATCTTAGTTCTAAAGCCGTTGCTATTCCGTGATCACCTGTAATTTCCGAGGAGTCATAGCCTCGTCCATATTGTGAGCCACCATAGCCGAACTCTTCCGATGACAGCAATTGAGTCGCTGAATACTGCCCAGAAACAGAAGCATTAAGGCTAAAATTCTTTGGAAGCTGTTGATTCCTAGAAGCCATGGCAGTAACTTTTGTAAAATCACTGCGTCCCCTTGCTCTTGTAAGCAGCGGAGTTCCGCTTTCTGTCTCATTTAAAAAATTAATTCCCTGATGCAAAGCTACATCAAAAATGTTCACACCTTGAAAAGAATCGGCAAAATCATATGTTGCCCCAATTTTCCCAACACGGAGTCTGTCTTCTGATATTTTAGCATTAAAACTATCTGTACGAGAATTTTTATATGTAAAGCCAATATTAACGCTTAAATTTTCATTGCGAGAACGAATAACTGGATATGAAAGAGTCGAGCCAAGGGATAAGTTGCGGCTTCTCATGTCTAGTTCAATCAGGTTATGACCTGGATTGGACTTGACTCTGCTACCAGTCAACGTCAGTTTTAATCCCTCACTATTTAGTATCTCTTCATGCATAACAGAAAAATACCTCAACTCTCTTTGATCGGTTGTATTCAAGTACATCAAGTTAGTTTTATCATAAACTTTTAGAAGAGAATTTGCTGTAACGTTAATCACACCTTCACGAGGACCAGATGTTTTTGAGCCTCGGTTGTCATACGTTGCTGATGCGTCAATCGGTTTGTGTTCAACAGCAAACACCAAGGTTGCTGCCCCTTGTGTGCTTTCAGAAGGCTTAATTTGAGCTGTTGCGGTAACTCCAGGCAAGTCATTTGCAAGAAGAGAATAACGCTCAAGAACATTAATATTAAGTGGTGCTGACCCCTTGATTTTACTTGCCCATTTTTTGAAAAGCCCTTTGCGGTGAATTTCACCTTCAAAAACTACATCATCTATATAGCCTTCAATTACCTTGAAGCCTATTGAGCCGTCTGTAGCTCGTTGAGGAGGAATAATAACTTTGGATAGGATATAGCCAGCGTTACGATAAAAAGCTGTAATTTTCTCGGCAACAGCCTTTAAATCAGAAAGAGATATTTCAGTATCAAGTTTGTCTTCAAAAAGATGAATAAAATCTGCTTCTTTAAAAACAGTAGCACCTTCTATGAAAACATTAGTTAGAGTAAAACGTACTTTGTCTGCCTCTTCATCAGGCATTTCCTCGATTTTTTCAGGAACTTCTACTTTAAATACGGATTTAGCTTTTAGAGGTTCTTGCAATCTTTGGTCAACTCTTCCAGCCTCGGAAGAACCAGGTATGACTTGTGCGGTTACTGGGGTGGAAAAAAACAGAAAGGCACTTGCTAACAGCACTTTTCTTAAAAAATTATTTGAATGCACTGCTTTTCCCTCGTTTATATGACTACAAGCAATGCGAGTATAGACTCCAATAAGTGTTTTTTAAAGAATTTTTCTTTGTATTTATGTAGCATTGCTTTAAAATTTATTCTTCTGGTAAGTATGCTGAAAACATATGACGTATATCCTCTAGGGCATCTTCAGTAGAAAACTGCATCATTTGAGAAAAGAAATCTAGCATAGTAATTGCGTTTGTCTCCTTGTAATCTCCAGAATTTCTAATTCTTTTGGCGATTCCAGCATTTACAGTCTGCATTTCTTTGTAGATTTTTTTCAGCCCATCTAGTCCTGTCTCGAATACACCGCTTGATTGGTTTACAAAAAACTGTGCCAAAAAATACATAGAAGCAGAACGATAGGCTGTCTCTTCTTCACTTGCAAAAGGAAGGTGAAAACAAGCCATCGGTTTGAAATATGCTGTATGAGGGCAGCCGCTTACTGCCATGTAAAGCCCAAGAAGAGCAGCTGTTCCCTGCTGTATGGTTACATTTTTATATACATGACGATTGTTTGTTATCACCTCGACATGAGCTTTTTCATAAGAAATAGAGTCGCCAAGCTTTTTAGCAATTTCGGTCAAACACAATGCAACAGGGCAATGTTTATTGCTACTTGCATCAAAAGGACAGTTAGAGCATTGGCAAAAATCAATAGCTGTCCATGCAGGTTGGTTTTCAGTTTTTAGGTTTTTGATAACTAGCTTTTGTTTATCGACAATTAAATCAAAGATTTCTTGTGAACCATTTTCAAAAGTAAAAATGTATTTGAAATTAATTGTGCTCACTCTTAAGCTTCCTTGCAATTGCTACTATTTATAGCGGAATAGTTGCATTCTTTTAGCCCGTTTACCAGCAAAAAAACATCAAAGCATTATATAAAATCCAGAGCAATATCTAAAGACGGAGCACTATGCGTAATTCGTCCAATTGAAATATAATCAACTCCAGTAGAAGCAATGTCTTTGATTTTTTCTAAAGTAATAGCTCCTGAAGCTTCGGTTATAATTTTGCCGTCAATAAGCTTGACAGCTTTTGCTAAATCAGCAGGGGGCATGTTATCAAGCAGTACAATATCTACCATGTTTTCTAATTTTAAAACTTCATGGAGCTGGTCTAAAGTATCGACTTCAACTTCGATTTTTACCGTATGACCGACAGCATTATATATGCTTTCAACGGCAGTTTTTATGTTTTTAGATATAGCGATATGGTTGTCTTTTATCATTACAGCATCATCAAGACCGAAACGGTGGTTAAAACCTCCGCCCATGCGAACGGCATGTTTTTCAACAGCTCGCAGGCAAGGTGTTGTCTTGCGTGTGCATATGATTTTTGTTTTATGACCGCTAATAGCTTTTACAAATTTTTGCGTTTCTGTAGCAATTCCAGAAAGATGACCCAAGAAATTAAGGGCTGTACGTTCTCCTGTAAGCAAAGCACTGGCTTTGCATTTGACAGACATAATTACATCACCTTTTGAAACATCGCTGCCGTCATGTTTTTTGATTTCAAAAACAGCCGAAT
>DAOWDM010000169.1 GCA_030639035.1 Alphaproteobacteria bacterium | reverse complement strand
GATATTGCTGTATGTACGCAAGTGATTTAGCCCCATAGAGCCAGCACCAACAACCGCTACACGAATTTTACTCATTTTTTTAATTCCTTTACAAAGCAGATATAAAAAAGACAAAACCTATAAATATAATCAATAAAGAACCACTTATTTCTAACGTTGCTATAAGACGCTGATATGCTTCATTTCTGTTTTCAAAGGCTTTTATTATGGATTTTCTGCCATTGATAACTAGCAAGCCTATAGCTGACAAAGTAAGCCCCATACCGAGAGCCATTGCTGAAACCAGCCCTATTCCTAAAAGAATCATTCCCTTTGTCATGGCATAAAGCATTATCAGCAAAGCCCCAGGGCATGGGACGATTCCTATTCCTAGCCCAAGAAGAAACAGCGAACGCAAAGAACCATCACAATCAGAATGTTCATCTCCATTGTTTTTTATTATAGATTTTATCAGCATGAACAGTCCAAGAGCTATAATAGCCCCATAACTAACAAGTTTCACCCACATCAGTTCTGATGTTTGCACTCCCATTACATATTTCACAAAGCTGTCGGCAAGCCATATGAAAATTACAGCCGAGGAAACGTGAGTTATGCCTATCAGAAGCCCCATAGCAAGCCCTCGCCACCATTTTGCTTCATATGACATGAAATAAGTTGCAAGAAAAACCTTGCCATGACCAGGACCGATTGCGTGAATTACCCCATAAATAAAAGCCAAGCCTACAGCAGTTAAAATGACTATCAGGCTTTCACCTTTTTGTATGGCTTTCATGTATCCTGTGATTTTTTGGCTGATTTTTCTTTGATACATAAGAAAAGATGCAAAGTTTTTTGAAATAAATGTTTGCTCGATTTTAACAGGCTGTTCAGTACGTTTTGCAAAAGGGTTAGCTTGTGCCGTTCCAGCAATCAAAAACAAAGAAACTGCTATTAAAAAAAATCTCATTTTTTACACTCAAGCCTAATAATTTTAGGAAAAACCATACCCATATAGACAGGGTGTTCTTTATCCTCGATAATTTTATAAGAGCATTTGTTTTCAGGCAGCCCTTTAAGAACAACAGTTTTATTCATGGTATAAATCACATCAATATAGTAATCAGGGTCATAAATTCCGATAGTTACAAGAGATTTAGTATAATCAATCGGTTCAATAAGTTTTACAGTAAAATCGTAAAACACCTCTTCATTTTTTGTTACAGATGGTAAGAAATCTTTAGCTTCGGCTGTTTTTACTTTTTCTCCGTTTACTCTGATATGATTGAAATAGCCGTATTCTTTTAAGTTATCAAAAGCTCCGTTTTTTAGTTCTTTAATTTCATCGCCTGTAAACTGCCCATTTTTATCCACGTCAAAGTCTTCTAAAAGAGTACTGCTAAAAAGTTCTCCGAATTTCCATTGCTGAGAAACTGCCACAAGCTTTTCTTTATCAAAAACAAGTGTAACAGTGCAGTCTACAAACACATGAGGGTGTGCTATTGCCAAATTGCATGACAAGATAAAGAAAACCACGGTTAAAAGAATTTTTTTCATGTATATTGTTTACCATAAAACTAGTTAGTATAGAATTTATATGTTATTTCCATAGTAACTAAAACAATTATTAAACGGACATTATGCAATGACAATTCTTGTTACAGGTACGGCTGGTTTTATAGGCAATCATGTTGCCCTTAAACTTCTTGAGGACGGACATGAAATAATCGGACTAGACAACGTTAACGATTATTATGACGTGTCGTTGAAAGAAGCTAGACTCAAGAGAATCAAGCATCACAAGAATTTCACCGAAGCACGTATAAATCTTGAAGACAAAGAAGCCGTTTCTAAAATTTTCGAGGAATATAGACCTGAAAAAGTCATAAATCTTGCGGCTCAGGCAGGTGTCCGTTACAGCTTGATAAATCCTCATGCTTATATTGATTCCAATATCACAGGCTTTTTGAACATTCTTGAGGGCTGTAGAGCTACTAAAGTTAAGCATCTTGTTTATGCTTCTTCAAGCTCGGTTTTTGGGGCTAATACTAAAATGCCTTTTTCTGTTCACGAGAGTGCAAACCACCCGATGAGTCTTTATGCGGCGACTAAAAAGTCCAACGAGATGATGGCTCATTGTTACAGTAATTTGTTTGATATTCCAACTACTGGCTTGAGATTTTTCACGGTTTACGGACCTTGGGGAAGACCTGATATGGCGTTATTCCTGTTTGCAGAGGCAATACTTAATAACAAACCAATGAATGTTTTTAATCATGGAAAAATGAAGCGTGATTTCACTTATATTGATGATATTGTGAATGGAATCACTAGGCTTCTTGACCGTCCGCCAAAGGCAGACCCAAGCTGGTCAGGGGATACTCCAGACCCTGCTATTAGTGGAATTGCTCCGTACAGAGTCTATAATATCGGCAGTAATAATCCTGTTGAATTGATGAGATACATAGAGCTTCTTGAAAAAGAAATGGGACGCACAACTGAAAAAATCATGCTTCCAATGCAAGACGGAGACGTTCCTGCAACATGGGCAGATGTTGACGACCTTATAGAAGATGCAGAATATACTCCTGATACTCCTGTAGAGGTTGGTATCAAGCGTTTTGTTGAGTGGTACATGGACTTTTACGGCAAAAAATAAAATAGCTTTGTTTAATTGCAATTATACATACTGCCCTGCTGCGTAGCCAGAAGACCATGCCCATTGCAAGTTGTATCCGCCTAAGTGTCCAGTTACGTCTATTACTTCGCCAATGAAATATAATCCTTTTACGGATTTTGATTCGAATGTTTTAGAAGACAGTTCTTCTGTGTCAATTCCGCCTGATGTAGCTTCAGCAGTTTTAAAGCCTTCTGTACCGCTTGGTGTGATTTGCCAATGTTGTATAGCATTTGCTATTTGTTGAAGCTTTTTATGCGACAAGTCGGCTAAACGACCATTGCAGTTTGTTTCCTCGCATATTGCTTGTGCTAGCCGTTTTGGCAATAAACCAGACAAAGCTTTATGAAGTTCTTGTTTAGGTTCGGTTGTTTTCTTTTCTTTTAGAATTGTAAATACATCTCTATTTGGCAGCAGATTAATAGTAATTTCATCGCTTTTTTTCCAATACGAGGAAATCTGCAGAATAACAGGACCGCTTAAGCCTTTGTGTGTAAATAGCAAAGCCTCTTTGAACCGCTTTTTATTACAGCTCACAACAGCATCAACAGAAACTCCTGATATATCTTTGAAACGCTGAAAATTCTTACCGTCAAAGGTAAGAGGTACAAGAGCTGGAGAAATAGGAACAACCTGTATTCCGAACTGCTTTGCGATATGATAGCCCCAGCCAGTAGTTCCAAGTTTTGGAAGAGATGCTCCGCCTGTAGCAATTACTATTGAACTGCAAGTAAACTTTTCATTGTCAAGATTAACGCTAAAACCTGACTCATTTTTAGAAATACCTGATATGGTTTTATTCATTTTTATTTGTACATTTGCGACATGACATTCTTCAATCAGCATATCTACAATTTGACTAGATGATTTATCACAAAACAACTGTCCTGATGTTTTTTCGTGATAAGCAATACCGTGTTTTTCTACAAGAGCGATAAAATCACGCTGAGTAAAACGCTTTAATGCAGAAATGCAAAAACGTGGATTATTTGAAACAAAATTATTAAATGAGGTGTGAATATTAGTGAAGTTGCAACGCCCTCCGCCTGAAATACGGATTTTTTCACCAACATTTTTAGCCTTGTCAAGAATCAGAACTTTGCGTCCTCGTTTTCCTGCTTCCGCAGAACACATAAGTCCTGATGCACCAGCTCCGATTATTATTACGTCATATCTAGGCATTTTCTTCTTCAGATAACTCCAGCAATTTTACAGACTCGCTTTCGGGCAGTTTTTCTACTGTTTTTAATTTTCGCTCCATCTGACGAGTTCTTGTATCAATATGATCCATTTGGTTGCTGGCTTCGCTAAGCTTTTTCTTTACTTTTCCAAGAGCTTCGCCGAATTTCTCGAATTCAGTTTTAACTCCTGCTAGAACCTGCCAGACTTCACTTGACCTTTTTTGTATCGCAAGCGTTTTAAAGCCCATCTGCAAGCTGTTTAAAAGAGCTGTAATTGTAGTAGGTCCTGCGACAACTATACGGAAATCTCTTTGCAGATTATTCACTAGCCCAGGACGGCGGATAACTTCAGCAAAAAGCCCCTCAGTCGGCAAATATAAAATGGCAAAATCTGTTGTATTTGGAGGATTTATATATTTGCTGCTAATATCTTTTGCAAAAGATTTTATGCGTCTTTCAAGGTCTTTAGAAATAGTTTCTATTTTTTGAGAGTCACCTTCTTCAATAGCATCAAGAAGACGCTCATAATCTTCTTGAGGGAATTTTGAATCAATTGGCAACAGCACGTTTCTTGGAAGTTTTATAGCAAACTCCACACGTTCGCTACTGTGTTCTTTAGTTTGTGCGTTTGTTTCATATTGTTCTGCCGTCAGAATTTCAGATAGCAGATTATCAAGCTGAACTTCCCCCCAGCCGCCTCTGGTTTTTACATTTGTCAGGACACGTTTAAGATCGCCAACACCAGCAGCCAAATTCTGCATTTCTCCAAGCCCTTTATGAACTTGTTCAAGCCTTTCGCTTACATGTTTGAAAGATTCTCCTAGGCGTTTTTCCAAAGTGCTTTGAAGCTTCTCATCTACCGTTTGACGCATTTCATCAAGCTTTTTAGAGTTCTCTTCACGAAGCTCTTTCATTTTTGAATCAAGATTTACCCGAAGTCCTTCCTGCTGTTTTTCAAGGCTTCCTGTAAGTCCGACAAGTCTTGTAGAAAAGCTTTCAAGCTGGTCTTTTAAAAGTTTAGCGACTTCCGTCATGCGGTTTCCAGTGGTGTCCCCAAGCTCGCTAAAACGTTTCTGAATTTCGTTGCGAAGTTCCGAGGCTTGTCTGTTTGATTCTTCCCGATTTTGTCCTATTTCTGTTCGTACGGAGCTTTCTATTTTTTCATTTAAAACCTGTAAAATCGCTACTTTTGACAACAGCAGAGAAATATCCTGTGCAGGGATTTTCTTAATCTGAAACAGTAAAAACACCAAAAGAACAGCGTTAAATAATGAAATATAAATAGAAAATTCATACATATTTTTTTGACCTTTATATTAAGGATTTTCAATAAGACTATAATATTCTCAAAGGCGTCCGTTAGTAAGCTTTAAAAAGTTAGCTATACCTTTGATGTTTTTTAAGCCACCTTTAAATAAGGAAGTTATTTTTAGTTTTGATACTGAAATTGGTTTTTGAATGTTTGTTGAAATTTCAATAGTTTGCGGGTTTTCAATAAAATCAGCTACAGTTTCAACTGTTTTCTCTGCAATCTCAACAGAAAGTCCATATCCAGCCATATCGTTGATAATTTTACGAGTTTCATAGCTTGTTAAGTTGCTCGGGCTTTTTTCTTTTGGAAGCCTCCAATTTGTATCATCAGCAAACTTTTTATATCTTTTCATCAGCCCTTTGTCTTTATAAGAAAAAAAGAACTCCGCAAGCATTAAGGCATTAAGTCGTCTTTCCAGTTTTTTAAAATCGGCTTTATTCGAGACAGATATTCGACCGTTGATAAAGCTTGATTTAAAGGCATTTATACCATCAGTAAAAGACCGTGCGGACTTCTTACCAATACCAGCAAAACCAAGTTTTAGCTCCGAATACCCAATATCTTTTCCTGATACAAATATATCTAGCGATGCAAAAGAAGTGTCAGGATTAAACTCAAATTTCAATTCAATATCTGTTTTTATATGTTGATAACCAATAAAAAGAAGCTTCTCTGTAAAGTTTGGATTGCGTATTTTAGCAATTACCTCATTAGAGGCAAGACCGTTGCGTACAGCTTCAATGTTGTTAAAAGAAACATCTGTCATACGAATATGAATGTTTTTAGGCAGAATATCACCGCTATCAAAATCTATAATTTCCAGTTTTCCGATATTTGAAAAAAAAGAAAATTTGCTTTTGCCGTAGCCTTTTATATTGTTGATTGAGACCTTTCCAGATAAAGGATTGCTAGAAACGCTGTCGTACATGACATGACCAAAAAGGTTTTGTTCAGCAAGGAAATAACGAACATTTTTTTCAGTCCAGCTTTGACCTAAAAACCATAAATTACCTGCTATAGCAAAAACCATCACACAAACAATTGCGGTTAGCTGTTTGTTTTTAATGCTGATGAGCTGCTGTAATTTCGAGATATAAATCATTCTCTAATTCATTTCATTTAAGGGTAGGGCAGGCAGCCAATCAGGAGATGAATGGCGTTTTCGGACTAGAAAAACAGCATCGTTGATTTCTTTGCATTGTTCTTTTTCACAAGCAGTTACTTGTCTTACATCAAGGATTGCAGACAAAGACTTGTTAAGGTTTTTTTTGCTACTGTCTGCAGACAGGCTTCCGCTAACGATATACCAGCCTTTTTTTATGATTTTATTCTCTGCTTTAGTAAGAGTTATTTTTATAGGCCAGTCGGCAATGATTGCTTTGTTATACACAGAGGAAACTTTTAAGAAAATAGATACATCAACAGGCTTTTCATCAATCAAGCTTGCTGCTGTCATAGCGGTGGCATTATCAAGAGATTCTACTCCATGCAAATAAGCAAGCCTTTCAGGAATATCTGCTTTTTCCAGCATTTTATAATCACTTGCAGTGATTCCCCATTTCCAACGATTGTTTTCCAAACGTAGATTTTCTCGTAATTTTACATTGTTTACAGCTTCATTTGGATAAAATATCCATTCATCAGATTTTGTGTCTTTTTTTAACGTTGTTCCATAAAGAAAAGTCGTATCATCTGCTGATGTTTGAAGAGAATCAATATTACTTGCTTTTAATGGAGATTTAGTTCCGAAAAAAGATATTTCCGATGCTTTGGGGCAGAATATTTCAGTGTATTTTCCTGCTTTGTGAATTAATTTTTCTATTGTTTCATCGTTCAGAAATATTTTTTCATTTTCTGTAACAGCCGAGACTACAAAAGGGTCGCAACCGTGCCATTTAGTGTATTTTTTGAATTTTTCGCTGTAATCGCTTCGTAAATAGCCTACATAATGGACTTTAAGGCTTGGGTCAGAATCTATCAGAAAATTAATTCGTTGATGCTCGTCATTAAAGGCATAACGCTGCATGAACAGAACATTCCAACGATAATCTAAAGTAAAATAGCCGTCCGTAAAATAGCCTGTTCCTTCCCCGTCAACATTGCCTTTGTCATCAAATACCTGCACGGCAGCTTTGCCGTTAAGATATTTATCAGGGCATTCGTTGTCCGAGACGGAAAGATACCAGTCTTTCATTTCTTTTTTGCTTTTATTCCGATTATAGCGAATAGAACAGCTTTTATCTTTTGTTAAGATAATATGTTCGTGAACGTTTTTGCCTATAATTTTCACAGGAGAACCAAGCTTTGGAGGTTGCCAGTTTCCAACAGAAAAAGAATTATACACTAGCTGTTTCGAATTTTTCTTTTTTGCTTTTTGAGAAGGAAAGGCTTTTTTCTGCACAGCCCACTTGTTAGCTTCTGAAGCAGTTGCTTTGTATATCAGTTGTTTTTCTGCATTATAGCCGTCAATATCTGCTACTATAGCAACTGGACATTCAGCTGCAATAACAGTTCCAAGTTTTTTCATAAGGATATTGAAATCTTCCTTATTAAACAAGGTTTTATCTTGAGCTATGACTTTAAGATGTAGAGCCTCCCTGCACCAGTCTCCAGAAAGAGAGTTAGCAAAAACTTCAACACCTTGTTTTTTTGAATATGCAAGACGATATGTTTCAGCCATAGCTTCTGTGCATAACAGCAATGCTATTGTAAACAAGCAAAATGTTTTAATAAACGTCATTACAGAAAAACTTTATTTTTTAGTAATTATAAGCAGTCTTGCTTCACTATAGCCTTTGCCATTTTTTTTCGACATGCTTCTTATGCGTTGTTTCAAGACTTTCGCATCAGCCCATTTGCCAGTAAGTTCTGCTGGAATATCAAGTTTTTCCTCGGCAGCTACAGCCCATATAATATCTTTGCCGAACGGAGGTTCTACATTCAGCTTATAAGGCAAAACGTCATCTGGCACAATTAACATGCGTTCGCCGTCCATTTTCTCGGCTTCTTTAGGGGTTGAGTAAAGCATAAACGCTTCACCAGAAGAATTAACGTTAATTATATATAGCCATGATGGTTTATTTACTTTAACGAAAAATCTGATTTTTTCATTTTCATGATAAACTGTAGATAGTTCTCCACGTTGGCTTGTAATCTCGATTTCAAGACCTTTTAAACTAAGACCAAGCGAGTTTTCAGCTTCCATCATGGAAGATGTATCTTTTGTTTCATTTAAAGAAATATTGTCTGGTAGGATCGAGGTGGAAAAAGCAATAGAAGCATCAGATAAAATCTTTCCTTTGTTATCTTCCAGCTGAACTTTTATAGCTATTTTTTCCTTTCCTATAGAAGCCTTTCCTGTAAGCTGATTGCTTGCATCAAGAAGAGCTGCAGTCAGGCAAAGTTTCCCTTTTTCCTTGGCTCTTTTCCGCAAGACTCTGTCATATACTGCTTCAAGTTCTTCGGATACAGAAAGAGGAATTAAGGTGTTGCTGTTTATTAAATGCTTGTGAAGCCAAGAAGAAAGCATATCCAAAAGTTCAAGATTCAGCACTTGCCCATCTATTTGCAGAGGTCTTAAATAAACGCTTTGTGCATGAGTTTGAGACTGTTGTTTCTGTAACCTGTGAACCAAAGTTCTTCCCCATGCGTCCATATCATTTACATCAAGCAAATCACTAACAGACTCCATAGGAATAGAAACAGGAACAACTATAATTTTTCCTCTTTCACCTTTTACCCACGGAACAGCCTGCAGGCTTATTGACATTTGATCGCCGAACGGAAACCAGTATCCTTTAATTATCCAGCCATTTAGAATCCCAGCATGAGGTTTTTTAATGTTTACGCCTACGATTGTGGCCATATCTTCAAGGTGTTTATAAATCTCGACAGCTAAAGGGGCACTTTTATCAGTTTCACTGTCAAAAAAGTTGTTTGGGCTTATCATTATTGAAGCAGTGGCAGTATCCTGTTTTTCTAAAATCTTTTTCAAAAGCTTGTGAAGCCCTGAATCAAGCTTGTCTATATCTGCACAAACAGCAGGGGTTGAAGTTGCAAAAATTATTGCAAATACAATCAAAATGCCTGAAAAAACTTTTCTCATATTACCGCCCGCCCTAAATACTGCTGAAAATCCAAATTTTTCAAAGACAGCTTAATACATTTTTAGCTTAATTCCAATACGTCTTGCATGGAATACAAGCCAAAATGTTTTTTTCTTGTCCATAGAGCAGCTTTCAACGCACCTTTTACAAAAATTTCACGGGAAGATGCTTTATGAGATATTTCTATACGCTCACCGTTGCTTGCAAAAATTACAGAATGTTCTCCGACTACATCACCTCCACGCAAAGTCGCAAAGCCTATCTCTCCTTTTGCTCTAGCACCTATAATGCCGTTACGCACTTTTTCTGCAACATCATCAAGCTCAACGCCTCGCCCTTTTGCAGCCGCTTTGCCTAATCCAAGAGCTGTTCCTGAAGGAGCGTCAACTTTATTGCGATGGTGCATTTCTAAGATTTCAATATCATAAGAATCATCAAGAGTGCGGGCTATTTTTTCAACTAGAGTAAAAAGCAGATTGACTCCAATGCTCATATTGGGAGCTTGCACAATAACAGCTTTTTTAGAAGCATTTTCAATGACTTCCTGCTGTTCTTTACTAAAACCTGTAGTCCCGATTATTAAAGACGTTCCAGCTTTTGCTGCTAGAACAGCATTGGAAACAGTTGCTTTAGGAGTTGTAAAATCAATTACTGCATCTGCTTTTTCAAAAAGCTCTTCCGTGCTGGACACCTTAACACCAAGATGTTCTCGTTGAATAATGTCGCCTATATCTTTTCCAATAGCTGCATCTGTTTTTTCCGAACCGCCAACAAGCTCACAACCATCTGTATCAAGCACATACCGAGACAGCATCTGCCCCATTCGCCCAGCACAGCCAACAACACCTATTTTCATTGAATAGAATTCCTTAGGTTAAAAGATGTTTCCCTCAATTGTCATTCTCGAACCAGCCCCCTTTTGTCATACTCGAACCAAAGGTTCGGGTATCCAGTCTTTACTTTTCTGTTTTTTCTGGATTCCCAGCCCTTTGGGCTGAGAATGACAATTGGAGGGGTTTCTAACTGTAAAAAATTAAGTCAAATCTTCCCACTTTTCTTTTATTTTCTTTAGAAAAGACATTGTTTCAGGGTTATGCTCTTTTCCTTCTTTTTCAAATTCACGCAATAATTCTTTTTGGCGTTTTGTGAGTTTTACAGGAGTTTCAACTCGTACATTGACAAACATATCTCCTCTAGCTTCGGAATGTAAAATTGACATTCCTTTTCTCTTTAAGCGAAATTGATTGTCTGTTTGAGTTCCTTCTGGAATAGATATGCGTGCTATAGAGCCGTCAATAGCTGGAACTTCTATATCTCCGCTAAGTGTGGCTGAAACCATAGGTATTGGTACGTTACAGTAAATATTAGCACCTTTGCGTACAAAGAATTGATGAGGCTTCACTGTCAAGAATACATATAAATCGCCTGAAGCAGCACCCTGCATTCCAGCTTCCCCTTTTCCTGAAAGCCTAAGCCGAGTTCCGTCTTCTATTCCTGATGGAACAGAAACTTTTATTTCATTTTCCTTTTGGACTAGACCTTTTCCATGACAAGTTTTACATGGATTTTTAATTACTCTTCCCGCTCCATGACAAGTATGACATGTTCTTTCAATAGTAAAGAAGCCCTGCTGTATCCTAACTTTACCCATACCTCGGCAAGTAGGGCATGTTTCAGGTTCTTTTCCTCCAGCAGTTCCTGTTCCTTTGCAATCATCACAAGCTACAGAAGATGGAACATTGATAACTTTCTCAAATCCGTTAAATGCTTCTTCAAGAGATATTCCCATATCATAACGTAAATCAGCACCACGCATATTACGTCTGGAAGCTCCTCTTCTTGCTCCACCCATAATATCGCCGAACATATCTTCCATGTTTTCAAAGATGTCAGAGAAACCGCCAAAGCCTCCGAAACCTCCGCCTCCGCCAAAACCTCCGCCTGAAGATTGTTCAAAAGCAGCATGACCATAACGGTCATAAGCAGCACGTTTTTGCTCGTTTTTTAAGATTTCATAAGATTCGTTGAGTTCTTTGAATTTTGTTTCAGCTTCTTTATCATCAGGATTACGGTCAGGGTGATACTGCATAGCTTTTTTACGATATGCTTTTTTTAGTCCACTTTCGTCGGCATCACGACCTACGCCTAGAACTTCATAATAATCACGCTTGCTCATTTAAGGTACTTTTCAAAAAACGGCAAACCGTCCCTAATAAAAGAGACGGCTGCAACCATGTAAACAATTCAAATTTATTTGTCGCTGTCAACTTCTTCAAAGTCAGCATCAACAACGGTTTCCCCTTCTTCTGCACCAGAAGCGTTTTCTTCATTAGCAGGCTCTTCCTGAGATTCAGCTTTAGCTGCTTCTTCTTCCTGTGAAGCTTTGTAAATAGCTTCCCCAAGTTTCATTGCAGATTCCATAAGAGCATCTGTACAGGTTTTAATGTCGTCAGCATTTTCAGCTTCAACAGCATCTTTTAATGACTGTACGTTAGACTCTATCTGTTCTTTCTGAGAAGCCTCTATTTTATCACCGTATTCTTTAAGGTTTTTCTCAGTTGAATGAATCAGACTTTCTGCATTGTTTTTAGCTTCGATTGTTTCTTTACGTTTTTTGTCTTCATCAGCGTTTTCTTCAGCTTCTCTAACCATGCGGTCAATGTCATCATCAGCGAGTCCGCCAGAAGCCTGAATACGAATAGCCTGTTCTTTGCCTGTAGCTTTGTCTTTTGCAGACACGTTTACAATGCCATTAGCGTCAATATCAAATGTAACTTCAATTTGAGGCATTCCACGAGGGGCAGGAGGAATTCCAACTAAATCAAACTGTCCTAGCATTTTATTGCCAGCCGTCATTTCACGCTCACCTTGGAATACACGAATAGTAACAGCAGACTGGCTGTCTTCTGCTGTTGAGAAAACCTGACTTTTACGTGTAGGAATTGTAGTATTTCTTTCGATAAGGCGAGTGAAAATACCGCCAAGAGTCTCAATTCCCAAAGAAAGAGGAGTAACATCAAGAAGAAGTACATCTTTAACATCGCCTCTAAGAACTCCGCCCTGAATAGCAGCACCTAAAGAAACAACTTCATCTGGATTAACGCCTTTATGAGGATCACGTCCGAAAAATTCTTTTACAGTTTCCTGAATTTTAGGCATACGAGTCATGCCGCCAACAAGAATCACTTCATCAATTTCGCTTGCTTTCAGTCCTGCATCTTTAAGAGCTTTTTGACATGGAAGAACTGTTTTTTCAACCAAATCGCTTACCAAAGATTCAAGTTTAGCTCTTGTCATTTTGACATTTAGATGTTTAGGACCATTCTGATCTGCTGTAATAAACGGCAGATTTACATCTGTCTGTTTAGAACTTGAAAGCTCGATTTTTGCTTTTTCAGCAGCTTCTTTCAAACGTTGAAGAGCAAGTTTGTCTTTTCTGAGATCAATACCGTATTCTTTTTTGAACTCATCTGCGAGGTATCCAATTATGCGAGCATCAAAATCTTCACCACCGAGGAAAGTGTTTCCGTTGGTTGATTTTACTTCAAATACACCGTCACCAATTTCCAGAATAGAAACATCGAACGTACCGCCACCAAGGTCGTAAACAGCTATAATACCGGAGCCTTTTTTATCAAGACCATAAGCCAAAGCAGCAGCAGTAGGCTCGTTGATTATACGCAGAACTTCAAGTCCTGCAATTTTGCCAGCATCTTTAGTAGCCTGACGCTGAGAGTCATTAAAATAAGCAGGAACTGTAATAACAGCCTTAGTTACTTTTTCACCAAGATATGCTTCTGCATCTTCTTTCAGTTTTTGAAGAACAAATCCAGACACCTGACTTGGTGCATATTTTTCACCACTGGCTTCAACCCAAGCATCACCATTATCAGAATCGACAATATTGTAAGCAACCATATCCTTGTCTTTTTCAACAGTTTTATCTGAATAGCGTCGTCCAATAAGACGTTTGATGGCAAAAAGAGTGTTTTCAGGATTTGTTACAGCCTGACGTTTTGCAGGTTGTCCTACAAGTCTTTCTCCGCCATCTGAAAAAGCTACCATTGAAGGTGTTGTGCGTGAACCTTCTGCGTTTTCAAGAATTTTTGCTTCTTTGCCGTCCATAATAGCTACACATGAATTTGTAGTACCAAGGTCGATGCCAATTACTTTACTCATATTTTTCCTCTTTTATTTTTTAAGAATTTTAATTATTAAAACAACTGTTGTAAGTTATATAAGGTGCAGTTGACTCTTCTGCAACCTCACAATTAAAAAAAAATTAAATCTTTACAGTTGGAGCTCGTAAATATAACGGTGAAGGGCGTTCTGTAATTTCTTCTGGTTTATATCTTGAGGCAATTTTTGCAATAGCTACAGCGTTTGGAACTCCTGAGGCTTGAGATAATTCTATAGGAAGCTTCTTTTTTTGTAGTTCTTGGAATAATCTTTTAGAGCCGTCTCCAACTATTATTGCAGGAGCTAATATAAGCTCTGCAATTTCTTCTGGCATTATAGCCATAGCTTTAGACAAAGGTTCAAGATTGCATGAAAAAAGCTGAAAATAAATATCAGAACGTTTTGTTTCAAGTGCGACTAATATATTGCAACCGTTCTTTTTTTCGTTTTTTGGCACAGCACAGGCTACGGCTTCTGTTGTAGAAACTCCGCAAACAGGCATATCCCCCGCCATTCCAATAGCTTTGGCAGCGGAAAGCCCTGTTCGTATGCCAGTAAAAGAACCAGGACCTTTTGTAACAGCTATTATATCAATATCCTGATAACTGGTTTTTGCCTGTTTCATAACTTTCTCAATCATTGGAAATAAAGCTTCTGCTTGTCCTCGTTCCATTGACATTGAATCTGTAGCTAGAATGTTTTTTTCTTCACTAACAGCTACGGAACAAGAGTTTAATGCTGTGTCAAATGCAAGTATTTTCATGCTTTTACTTCTTAAATTGCGTGTTAAAATAATCAATAAAAAAACATTATACATCAACTTTTTTTATTGGGTTGCTTTTTATATGTTTTTAGTCAAAATAAAGAACTGTTTTTAATGTTTTAAAATGAGTAATGAGTTTATGAAATCCATCATGTTTAAATTGTTTAGTGTTTTCATTGCGTTGGGCATTGTCTGTTCATCTGTTTCTGTAATAGCAGCTCCAAAAGACCGCAGACAAAGAATAGAAGCGAAAGCAAAGGAAGCAAAAGCAAAAGCAGAAGTAGCAAAAGCAAAAGCAGAAGCAGAAGATAAAAAACCCGAAGATAAGATGACTATTGAAGAACGAAGAAAACTTATCAAAAAATTAAAAG
>DAOWDM010000226.1 GCA_030639035.1 Alphaproteobacteria bacterium | reverse complement strand
GGCGCGTCAACTCGACGTGCGGCCGACAAGCGAGCGCTGGAATCAAGCCGAGGCCGGCGAAGACGCGCCCGCGCCGCTGGCGAAGGTACTCGGTCGAGTTCTTGGTCTGCCGATGAAAAATCACCTCCTGGTGCGTCCATCGTAGCTGAAACTTTGTTAGCAACTGGCTGGGCAACAGCCTGTTTCTGACTGATTGATATGCTTTTTGAAAAATCGAAATGATGCGTTGAAAGTGTGTTTGCTTGTGTTCCTGCTTCCCAAACAGAACCAAGCTTAACAGTTAAAAGCAACACAGCCACAAAAATGACAGCAGGAAGCAAACAAATATTAGAACTTGTCTTTTTACCTCTAACTGTTTTTCTGTTTTTTGATGTTGTTTTATTCATTGTTAAAACTTACCTTGCTGACTGCAATGCTCGCAGCAACTCGCGTTCTGCTTCAGATCTCTCATCTTCGACTGCAAATTTTTCTGCTTTTTCTTTTTTAGAATCTATTTTATTTATTATTTTTCTAACAGACGTTGCTTTATTCATTGAAACATTTTGCCTCTCTGTTGAAAAAGCTGGTTTTCTCCCATCTTTTCTTGCCGTTCTTGCTGAATTTTCAAGACGATCTGCTGTATTGTTTGCTGTTTCAACCATAAATGCTAAATCATCACGCAGATTGTGTGCTTTATCAACATGCTGCTGAAGTTTTTTGCTCGCATCATCTGTAATATGCCGCAGCTTTGGAATGCTTTGCTCTGCCCTTACTGTAGCCTGATTGAACGCCTCAATAAGCTTAGCAAACTCTCCTTTGCTTTCTCTTAATACTTTTAAATTTTTGTTAAGAATAAGTGCATAAATAATAGTAGGAACAAGCAGTATAATAATAACTATATCAAGTATTAAATTTACAGACATATTCTAACTACCTTTAATCTGTCTAAATTTTTTCTTAATCTTTACAGCAATATGCTCGTTGGACTGTCCCATTCTTCCTGTAAACAAAGGGGCATCTCCACAAAACAACTGAACATCTGAATTAGGAGTCGAATTCAACATTATTCTCGACCCTACTTTCATATTAACAATATCACGCAATGGCATATGAAACTGCTCTAAAACAGCACTTAAATCAACATCTGTATCCCACAATTGTTCAGCTAGATGTGTTTCCCAAATAGAGTCTCGCCCAAACTTCTCGCCCATAAACATTTGAAGCAGAAGCTCACGAATAGGCTCTAGAGTTGCATAAGGAATAAGAAGTTCAATTCTTCCGCCCCTATCTTCCATATCAATTCTTAGCTTTGCAACAATTGCGGCGTTTGAAGGTCTTGAAATTGTTGCGAATCTAGGATTCGTTTCCAGTCTATCAAAATGGAAAGTAACAGGACTTAAAGGGTCAAATGCAGCAGAAAGATCTGCAAAAATAACATGGACTAGACGCTCTACAAGATTTCTCTCAATTGTAGTATATGGTCTGCCTTCGATTCTCATTGCG
The DNA here is from genome assembly GCA_030639035.1 of Alphaproteobacteria bacterium. GTDB lineage: Bacteria > Pseudomonadota > Alphaproteobacteria > DAOWDM01 > DAOWDM01 > DAOWDM01. The sequence goes on along the minus strand of DAOWDM010000226.1, from coordinate 7,163 downwards.
GCTGTGCCACGACGACCACCTAAAAGCACGTCTACCGTTGAATAAATCAAAGAAGAATCAATAGTCAACAGCCCATAATTATCCCATTCCTCTGCTTTGAACACCGCCAACATCGCTGGAAGAGGGATAGAGTTCAGATAATCGCCGAATCTCAATGAAACAATATTATCCAGAGACACTTCAACATTATCAGAGGTGAAATTACGTAAAGAAGTTGACATCACACGAACAAGTCTGTCGAACACAATCTCCAGCATCGGCAGTCGTTCATAAGAAACAAGAGATGAATTAAGGATAGCGTCCATGCCACCTTTTTCACCTGTATCACCTTCATCATCAAAGCCTAAGAGGCTGTCAATTTCATCTTGGTTAAGAACACGAGTTTCACCGCCTTCTTCTTCGCCACCTTCTTCGCCACCTTCTTCTTCATCTAGCATGGACGCCCATTCTGCGGCTGCATCTTCGTCATCAGAAGAATCGGCTTCACCCTCACCAAAGTTTTCTGACGCCTCGTCTTCAGAAGCATCTTCATCTTCTGCAATGTATTCTTCAAAGTATTCAGATGATGACATTTTAAAAACCTTTTACTGAATCAGCATTTCTTTAAACAGGATATCTACAATTTCTGCTGGCTGAGCTGCTTTACCAACACGAGACAACAGTTCTTCTCTTAGTCGATACATTCCAGCAGCTCCCTGAAGATCCTCTATGCGGAGTTCACGAAGATAAACTTGAAAATTATCAACAATACGTGGCATTACTGCCTCTATTCTTGGAATATCACTTTTTTTAGCAACTTCCAGACTCACTTTTATTTTCAAATAAATCTGCTTTCGCTTTGAAGTATTTAAATTTACTAGCATTTCGGGCAAATCATAAAAAATAGTCTCTTTCAATTCTTCTTCTTTGACTTCCTCTGTAGCTTCTTTTTTCTCTCCGCCGAGGAGCATGTCGACTATGCCAGAAAAGTACAATCCAACAAAAGCTCCCAATATCACAAGTATTGGCAAAAGAATCATCAGTAGCTTTTTTTTGCTCCATGAGGATTTACTTTTAGCATCTGACTCTTGAGATTCATTTTCATCGTTTTCTTCTGTATCTTCTGTATCTTCTGCGGTATCTTCTACAATATCTTCTTCGATACTTTCGTCTTCGATTTCTTCAGCCATAAATAACCTTTAATTTTTTTTGAACAATCTTTTATATAATACACTATTTATAGTTAATAATAGATTGAAACATAGACTTTATTCATTAAAGCCTGTCTTTTCCAAAAATTAACAGGGTAATATCTGCCGAGCATCAGAAATAATTACCCTTGTTTTTACAAACTTTTTTCATATTCCAACTTTGTCGAATCAATACACATCTTTGTTTTTATTAGCTTTTTCAAGGTGGCACAGCTTGTGCATATAATAAAGCCAGAAATTATAATTTTGATTGCGAGGCAAGAGAAAAATGGAAAATACAACATATATAGCTCTTTCACGTCAGACCTCTTTACATCGTCAACTTGGCATGGTGGCAAATAATATCGCCAACATGAACACTACTGCGTATAAAGGTGAAGAGCCGCTTTTTGTTGAATACCTTGTTAAATCTCAAGCCAGCGAAAGAAAGTTTGATAATAAAGTTTCTTTTGTGCAGGACTTAGGTACGGTTCGTGATTTTTCCTGTGGTCAAATGATTCAAACAGACAATCCTTTAGATGTTGCTATTCAAGGTGATGGATATTTTGCAATTGAAGCTCCTGAAGGTGAACGCTTTACTCGTAACGGCAGTTTTAAGCTCGATAATCAAGGGCAGATGGTTACAAGCAGCGGTTATCCTGTAATGTCAGAAGACTTACAGCCATTTTTCTTTGCTCCAACTGAAACTCAGATAACAATAGCAAGAGACGGAACAGTATCTACTGAAAACGGTACAATCGGAAAGCTCCGTGTAGTCGAATTTGAGAAACAGCAGGAACTTAAAAAAACACACAGCGGTCTTTATGAAACAAGTAGCAGCAATTCACCAGCAAATGTCGAGTCTCCTGATTTGACACAAGGAATGCTTGAACAGTCGAATGTTAAGCCTGTTGTTGAAATGACAAAAATGATTGCTATCCAGCGTTCATTTTCAAAGCTTAATAAAATAATGGAAGAAGAAGATGGTCGCATAAGAAAGGCTGTAGAAGCTCTTTCAAGACAAGGCAGAGCATAACAAACAATAATATAAAGAAAGGACTTGAAAAATGAGAGCATTAAACATAGGTGCAACAGGAATGCTAGCTCAACAAACTAATGTTGAGATTATTTCCAATAATATAGCTAATATGAACACAACCGCCTATTCTCGTAGACGCGGTGAATTTCAAGACCTTATTTATCAGAATTTAAGAAGAGTCGGTACAAGCTCATCGGATTCTGGAACTATTGTTCCTTGCGGAGTTCAATTGGGTAATGGTGTTAAAACAGCTTCTGTATATCGAATCACTGAACATGGAAGTATGCTAAACACTGACAACACTCTGGATATGGCTATTCAAGGAAACGGTTATTTCCAAGTTGAACTTCCAGGAGGAAAAGGAACAGCTTATACTCGAGATGGTTCTTTTCAGCTAAGCCCTGAAGGGCAGATAGTAACCCATGACGGCTATACAGTTATGCCTGGTATTACAGTTCCAAATAATGCAATTTCAATCAGCATCAACAGCTCAGGAGAAGTCTTTGCTGCTATTGACGGACAAACAGAATCATCAAATGTAGGTCAATTGCAGCTTGCAACTTTCCCGAATGATGCAGGTTTGGAAGCATCTGGAAACAATCTTTTCAAAGAAACTCCTGCTTCTGGACAGCCAAGTTCTACTGTTCCAGGTTCTGCTGGTTATGGAACAATTCTTCAAGGCTACCTTGAAACTTCCAACATCAATGTTGTATCAGAAATTACCGAGCTGATAAGTGCCCAGCGTGCATATGAAATGAACTCAAAAATAATCCAGACAGCAGATCAGATGATGAACTCTGTAAATCAGATGAAATAGGATAAGCAGTGATTAAAAGGGGCAAAACCATGAAAAAGTTTGTATTATCATTTGCAATAGGATTGCTTGCCATAACAAATTCAGTTTATGCTGAACAAGCAATAAGTATCACAGAAAATGTGCAGATTGCTCCTGCTCCTGTTAGCTTAAACCGCATGGTAACAGTAGAAGGACAACATGTTCTTTTAGGTGATATTTTCAATAACATTTCTGAGAATACTGAACAGCCTGTTGCATTTGCTCCAAAGGCTGGCAAAAAAAGCATTTTTGAAATGAAATGGCTGTACCGCACGGCACGTTCTTACAATATCGACTGGAAACCAATATCAAAGTTTGATAGAGTTACTGTAAAACGAGCCAGTCAAATTATTGATAACGAAACTATAAAAGAAAAGCTTCATGAAGCTCTTACATTTCATGGTGTTTCATCTGATGCAGAAGTTGCTATTAACAAACGTTCAACTATTATTCATGCACCAATTGATATTGAACCGAAAATAACAATAAACAACGTTTCTTATAACAAGCGGTTGCGGAGATTTACGGCTGTTGCAGAAATTCTTGTCGGAACTCCTGATGCTTTTCAGATGTATCTAAGAGGTAAAGTTTTTGAAACAACTGTAATTCCTGTTGTTTTAGACAACATGCCTCAAGGTGAACTCATTACAGCCAAAGATATTAAAATGATAACAATAAGAACAGACCAGCTGCGTCATAACAGCATTACTGATTCCACTCAACTTATAGGCAAAGAAGTCCGTCGAATGATTCGCTCTGGAACTATTATTCAGATGAGCAACGTACAAAATCCTATAATGGTTTCCAAAGGACGAATGGTAACAATGTTCTTGAAAACTCCTTTTATGACTCTGACAACCAGAGGGAAAGCTTTGGAAAATGGAAGCGATGGAGATATTATCAGGATTCAAAACATTAAAAGCAAAACTATAGTTCAAGGAACTGTAACTGGTGCTGATGAAATAACAGTAAGCATTGCAGAAACTACTCTTGCAATGAACAGAATGTAGAGGGAACTGTTATGAGAAATTTTAATATAAGCAAACGATATTCTTCAGTCTTACTGATGATAGCTGTTGTTTCACTTACAGGGTGCAACGCTCTTAACCGCATGTCGGAAGTAGGAGCTCCTCCGAAACTCAGCAACATAGAAAACCCTACAGAAGCTCATGGCTATCAGCCTGTAACAATGCCAATGCCTGACCCAGTTTCTGCTGCTCCTAAAATCAATTCGCTATGGAGACACGGAGCTAGAGCTTTCTTTAAAGACCAAAGAGCAAATCAGGTCGGAGATATTCTAACTGTTAATGTTACAATTAAAGACAAGGCATTGCTTCAGAATAAATCCGAGCAAAAGCGTGGGAAAGACACAGATTCTGCTAAAATCAATGCACTTGGAGGACTTGAAAACAACTTAAGTGTAATTCTTCCTGAAAGCGTTAATCCGTCAAATCTTATAGATATTGAAACAAGCAGAAGCAATGTTGGAGACGGAACTATTAACAGAAATGAAGAAATTGACATTACTTTTGCTGCAATTGTTACCCAGATTCTTCCAAATGGAAATCTGGTTATTAATGGCAGTCAGGAAGTTCGTGTTAATTTTGAATTACGTCAGCTGGTGATGTCTGGTATTATTCGCCGCTCGGATATTACTTCTCAAAACACTGTAGAATCCAGCAAAATAGCTGAATTGCGTATAGCATACGGCGGAAGAGGTACTATCAGCGATGTTCAACAGCCTAGATACGGCAGGCAGATTCTAGATATAATAATGCCGTTCTAAGTTGACTATGAAAAACAATACTATTTTTAATGTACTTATGTTTACTTTATCATTATAAGTTGAAAAATGAGCATTTGAATTTAAACTTTTTTATATAAAGGTCTGATTATGGTAGATTCTACTCGGTTACTTACTCCTCTTGAGGAAGATGCACTGGCAATTACTAAAGCAGCTATTGATATGTCTATGGCAAAAGAGGAAAGAAATGAAGCCTCTATGGTAACTGCTCTGGACAGGAATTTAAAGTTATGGGTTGGCATCAGAACACTTGTTAAACGCAGTGACAGCCAATTCCCTATGGAAACTCGCAATAATCTTCTACGTCTTAGTGATTTTGTAGCACAAAAAACTTTTGAACTCGGCAGAGACCTTAATTTTGATACTGTTGAAGCTTTGATAAATACAAATCTGCAAATCGCAGAAGGCTTGCTTGAAAGCCTAGAAAAAATAGAAAAATAACATAACTTTTAAAACAAAAAGCTATGTTATACAGTGTTTCTGTCTGACCGCTTTCTATGCAATGAAAGTGTAGCTTTTCTACCGCTACCAACGTCATTGTGAGGAGCGTAGCGACGTAGCAATCTCACTTTTGCCTGCACAATCTCAATGAGATTCTCACGTCGCTACGCTCCTCAGAATGACGGAGGTGGTCGCTAACGCTCCTCAGAATGACGGCGATATTTTAAAAGCAACGCTATTGTATAACATAACTTTTAAAACAAAAACGGTCACAGATAAAACTATGACCGTTTTTTTGTTTTCATAAAGTACAGCTAAACTATAAAAACAACTTTATTTGTCGCTGTGTGTTTTTTCCATTAGCTCATGGTTTTCCTGAGCTTCTATTGTCATGGTTGCAACTGGACGAGCTTCAAGACGTTTAATTCCTATAGGTTCGCCTGTAACTTCACAATAGCCGTATGTTTTATTATTAACTCTTTCGATAGCTTTATCAATTTTGCTAATAAGCTTTCTGATTCTATCCTTAGTTCTTAATTCCAAAGCACGGTCGGCTTCTGCTGTCGCTCTATCTGAAGCGTCAGGAACAAGAAGACCGCCTTCTCTTAGATGACCAATGGTCTCTTCTGATTCTTTCAGTAATTCTATTTTCCAATTTTCAAGTTTCAGACGAAAATATTCATGTTGCAAATCATTCATAAACTCTTCATCTTTAGAAGGTTTGTAATTAGGTGGAACAGTGATTGTCGACATGTTTTTCAAAGTCCTTTCTTTTTTCAGACACTTAAAAATCTAACAAAAAACAACATATACTGAGAATAGTTCTATCGCAAGTGTTCAAAATTACCATTTAACATCTATTAAGATGTTTTTTACCTAAAAAGCTTTGCAAGCTCTACTTCTGCACGCAATTCGATTTCATCAAGAATAGTTGTAAGCCTAGGGTCTCCGCCACGTTCACGACGATTGCGTACCATTTGGGCAAGGTCAATCAGGCGTTGTTTTGAGATTGAACCAGTTAAAATTCCATCTCTGATTTCTTCTAAGCGATCGAGAATATTCTCGCCTTGCTGAATCATACGCCGTTTTTGTTCTCTGTCATCTGCTCCGTTAGTATTTTGAACAGAAAAAATAGAATTAACACCTGCTACGTTAGTTGGACTTTCTACAGAAGAGGTCGCAGCAGATTCCCCATCGCTTACATATTCAGCAAGGTGGCTAGCGAAATTCGCATCTGAATCCGTTTTTTTAGCCTTTTTAGAAGACTTAACGGATTTTGTAGAATCTGTGCCTTTAATTCTCATCGCTGTAAACAATCCTGCAAAGGTTTTTCTTAGATACTATTATATACCGAGAAAACAATTTACAAAAGAGGGCAAAATTTGCCTATCAATTCAATTTCCAGCCATATCTTCTTTTTATTTTTCTCTTAAAATTCAACAGCTTACCAACTGCATGGTAATTGGCATCGAATTTGCAAGCTTATAAACGAAGAATTATTATTAATGAGGCATATTATGAGCAGACAGCTTGAAAAAACAAAACAACAAGCAATAGCAGTTAAGGCTGTTTCTCTGTTTATGGTTATGTTGACGGCAGGATTTATTCTAATAGCTTCAACGATACCTTCTTTTGCCAATTCAAGAATTAAAGACATTGTTAATTTTGAGAGCGTTCGAGAGAATCAGCTTGTCGGTTATGGTCTTGTAGTTGGACTTAACGGCACAGGCGACAACATTGATTCAATGGAATTTACCAAGCAAAGCCTTATCGGAATGCTTGAGCGTCTTGGAATTAATACGAGAGACGGTTCTATTAAATCAAAGAATGTAGCTGCCGTTGTTGTTACTGCAAAACTTCCCCCATTTTCTCGTG
>DAOWDM010000171.1 GCA_030639035.1 Alphaproteobacteria bacterium | reverse complement strand
GGTCGTTACAATACCGCCCTCACCTGTCGTCATAGTTTTAGCAGGGTGCAGAGAAAAAATAGAAGCTTCACTGAAAGGACAGCTTCCAACAGGAACAAAATCACCATTTTTATCAGGATAAGTCCCACCTATCGCATGGCAAGCGTCTTCATAAACAATTGCATTCGGAGCTTTTTCATTAAGCAGATTCTGTATTTTCTGCATGTCAACAACTCGCCCTGCAAGATGCACTACATAAACAGCTTTAAGTTTGTTTATATCAGCTTTTTCAATAGCTTCTGAAAGAGTTTTTTCTGTGATTAAGCCAGTGTACGGGTCAACATCAGCAAAAATTACATCTGCTCCGACATAACGGACAGCATTGGCTGTAGCAGCAAAAGTCATTGAGGGAACAATAACAATATCCCCCTCGCCAATACCAGAAGCAAGAGCCATAATATGAAGAGCAGCTGTGCCGTTTGCACATGCAACGGCGTATTTTGCCCCTGCTTTCACAGCAAACTTTTCTTCAAAGGAATCTATAGTTTTTCCAGTAGTCAGCCATGCTCCAGCAATAGACTCATCTACGGCTTTAAAGTCATCGCTATCAAGGCTCTGCCTGCAATACGGTAAAAAATCAGTCATTTTTTCAAGCGTTTCGTTCTAGTTCTTTTTCATCGAACTGTTTTAGCCATTCTTTAATATCGCTGGAATCTAGCCAATGATTGTTGGTATCGCTGGAATATTCAAAGCCTTCAACGCATGATTTTGCACCATGTTTCATGTAATAGTCGTTTTTCCAGTGCATTACAGGTGGCTGAATGACGTAATAATCATTCATTTCCAGAGTTACCCTAGCATCATCACAGCCTATCATTAGTTCGTGGAGTTTTTCTCCTACACGAATCCCAACCGTTTTTTGTTCAATATTAGGAGCAATAGCTGATGCTATATCGGTTATTTTCATGCTTGGAATTTTAGGAACGAAAATCTCTCCGCCCTGCATTCTGGTCAGATTTTCAAGAACGAAATCTACGCCATCTTGCAGAGTTATGAAAAATCTGGTCATTCTTGGGTCTGTTATAGGAATTTGCTTTGCTTTTTCGGCTGCAAGTTTACGGAAAAACGGCAAAACGCTTCCTCTTGAGCCAAGAACATTGCCGTATCGTACAACGCCAAACTTTGTGCCTTTTTCTCCACTAAAGTGATTTGCAGCTACAAATATTTTGTCTGAAGCTAGCTTTGATGCTCCATAAAGATTTATTGGAGAAGCAGCTTTGTCAGTAGATAACGCAATAACTTTCTCAACATTGTTTGCAAGAGACGCCATTACAACATTTTGAGCTCCATGCACATTGGTCTGTATACATTCAAACGGATTGTATTCTGCTGCTGGAACATGTTTTAAAGCTGCTGCATGAATAACAATATCTATGCCATTCATAGCCATTTTAAGGCGTTCTACATCTCGAACATCGCCGATAAAATATCGTATACAAGGATACGTTTTTGTATCAAACGTCTGCTGCATTTCATACTGTTTGAACTCATCTCTTGAATAAATTACAAGCCTTTTCGGTTTGTGGTTTTTTAAAACCGTCTCCACAAATCTTTTACCGAAAGAACCTGTACCACCAGTAATTAAAATAGCTTTTCCGTCAATATCGATTTTTATTTCTTGTTCACTCATAAAAGATGTCCCAATTGTTAATTCGTTTTTACAACTTTTTTCATAACATTCATAGCTCTATCAAGGTTTTTGCCGTCTGTGAAGCCTATGTAGTCATCAAAAACGCCTTCTTTGCAATCTTTTGTTTCTGGATTGTCTATATAGTTCTGCACCGTCTTTTTCAGCTCTTTTTCAGAACTTACAATATCAAATTCAGATTCTACATCTCTGAAATGCAAAGATTTTGCATATTTATCAGCAATTTCCTCATAACGTGGTTCTATAACTATTTTCTCTGCAAGACGAGCTTGAAGCATTGTTGTAGAACCAGTTCCAATAACAACAGTAGACTTTATGATTTCTTCAATAGCATCGCCATCTGAACCAATTAAAGTAACATTTTTCATGTCATCAAGAGAAAAACCACGCTGTTTAAAGGATTTCTTGATTACTTCAAACCATTCTCCTCCAAATTTAGTTTTAATAACAAAATTAGTGTCAGGATTGGCAACTGCAAGCTCTGCAAAAGACCCGTGAACACTATCAAACAGCTTAACAAGCCCTTCTTTCCCATCAGAAGAAAATAACGTGGAATTTTTTTCCTGCATACATTCAGCAACGCCATGAAAAAAAGAAAAAAGCGTAACCTGTTTTTTTGTCGGAAGTTCTTTTAAGTTTTTCAAACGCTTAACAAGCATATCTGTACGCAAAGAACCAATAACATGGATTCTTTCAGGCTCTGTTACATTAAGATCACAAAGAAAATCTTTCATATTATGATTATAAACGCAAAGAGCATCTCCATGAAAAGATACATCAAAACCTTGGGCATTAAATAAATCTTTAAACACCTGATTAACACGCTTATCCAAACAGTTCTCTCTTGAATGATTAATAAATGGGATTTGGCTATTTTTGCAGGCTTTTGCGATTAGACGGTTTTGTACATATAGGTAATTACAGGTTAGAATGCAGTTAAAGCCTTTTCTTTTTCCTATTTTTTCAATTAAATTTCTAAACCATTCTGTAAACAGTTTTTCTTTTTCTAAAAATGAAGTTGGTATATTCTTATATGTTCTTATCAAGTGCATTTCGTCTGTAGTAAAGAACAGTGCATGCAAAAAAGTTCTAAGACCTGTAGTCATTTCCCAAAGCTGAGTTCTTTCACCTAAACGCTCGAGATCTCCTGGCCAGAAACGTTCTACATCAAGCACCAAAAAACCAATTTCAGGACTAGGATTTTTGTTAATCTTTTTTATTGCAAAACAAATATAAGCTTCAAGCAAAGGACGCATTGCAGCACTTTTTAAAACAGCCTTTACAAAATCAAAGATTTTACGTCTCAGTTTGCATTTAAAAGGCGTTGCTTCTTTAGTCTTTGTCATTGTTTTTCCTTATGATTGAACTGAACCAAAAAATTCCATTTACTGTCATTGCTGTAGACACTAACTAATTAGATGACAAAAACCTGTCATACTGAACTTGTTTCAGCATCTCCTTCTTCTTTTTCTAGTAAAAACCATGTTACATCATCTTGAGGGAAGTTATTGTCTCTTTTATAGAAAAATTTATAATCAACTAATTTTAAGTCGTTATATTTATCCATTAAATCCCCTGCAAAATCTCTTTTGAACAGCCTGTCTGAATGACCACGATAAGGAATAGCAACAGGGCTTGGATTGTAATATTCACCAACTAAAATGTATTTTTTAGAAGCGTTATACATTTTCTCGTAAACCTTATCCAACTCATCTGGATTTATATGAATAAGAACGCCTTTTGTAAAAACCAAGTCAAATTTTTCTTCTGTTTCAAACTCTAAAATAGAAGCATTATGAGCCTCGACATTTTCAATTTTAGCAAGAACATCACAAGCCTTTTTATTTATCTCAACGGCTGATAATTTAGCATTTGGAAGTAATTTTTTTAAAGTATGGATATTCATGCCAATATTAGCACCAAACTCCATTACAGAATTAATTTTTGATGCACATTGCAGCATGCTTGAAAAAAAAGCCAAATTAGCGGCTAGAAGTTCATGACTTTTATTTCTATCTATATATTCATTACCAAACTCTGTTGCCCAAAAATTTTCCTGCTCTGTTTTATAGTTAGTCATTTATAATTCCTTCTGTAGTCATGCTTGTAAATGCTAGGTAACTAGATAACAGTTTTTATTAAAAAAGTCATCTTAGAATTACCTCTACCGTCATCCTGAATTTAGTTCAGGATATCCTTTTTTCTTCGCCATAAAAAAGAAAGTAGATACTGAAACAAGTTCAGCATGACAGCGTGGGATTCAGGATGACGGCTTTGGTGGTTTAATTAAAAATAGTTTTCAACAAATTCATCTGTAAGCTCTAAAGGTTTAGATAATAATAATTTCTCTAGTTTATCTAAATCAACCCTATATTTACCATTTTCATCTACGTAATTGTCAATAATTTTACATCTTGTCTCAATAGCTTTTTTACTTTCTGCATCGAAAGTCCTTAAACCATCATGTATCAAAATAGTGTCCGCAGAAAAAGCTAAAGATTCTCCAAATGCTGTGCCTACCATATCAAAAAGGTGGCATACATTATCTTGTATTGCATCATTTGTTCTTGGGTCAAAACGCCCTCTGATAACACCGCTACAGAATTGCTCTAAAAAGCCTCCTTGATCAAAAGTTCCTTTTGGATGAATTTTAGTTTTAACTTCCCAACCTCTTTTTTTCAAAGATTCTAAAAGCCAAATCTGCCACTCTAAATATTTAGATTCTTCTAGCTTCATACTTGGATACATCGGTATTTCATCACCGATATAAGCTGTTGTTACATAAATGAGTCTTTTATCTGTTGTCTTGGTTTTTATTTTACAACTTTCAATTATATTTTTATATTTTTGACTTCTGTTTGTATCAAAAATAACTTTATTACCACTCATATTATCAGCTAGCTTGTCGTCCTTTATTCTTCTTATAAAAGATTCTGCTTCTTTTTTAGAGTGCATATAATATTTTGTGCAGTTTACAAATTCATGAAAACCATTGTGGTAATCTTCAAAGAATCCCCACTCACAACCGCCATGAGAAAAACGATACACATCTTTAGAATTATCTAAATAATACCAGCCTAATATCTTACCAGTTGTTTTTGGAGTTCCGCTTAAAAGCATTTTTCCTGTTTTAATTTTCTTTATTTTATTCAACACAGAATTGGTTAGTATAAAACCATCTGTAATTGTTTTGTTTATCTTGTATTTGCCGTAAGTTATTATTTTTTCGTGGTATTTTTTATCTATAACCTCTAAATCATTTAAAAAACCAACATAAACTTCTGTTAAATCTTGTATAATTCCGTTTAGTTTTTGCGTTGGCACATGAGAATAGTTTAGCTTCCAAAGATGAGGTAAAAGCTCAACGGTTTTATAATTGTGCTTGCTTGCGTGTTCCAACAAAAGCTGATTAGGGTGCATAATATCCACTCTATCACTTGCGGAAGTTTTTATTCTTTGCAGTTTTCGTCTTAATAGTCTCAAGTGATTTTTAAACGATGGCTGATGTCTGGATATGATGTT
>DAOWDM010000087.1 GCA_030639035.1 Alphaproteobacteria bacterium | reverse complement strand
TGACGTGTTGGTGGTGGAATAGCCACCCTCTCATTGCATAGGAATCGGTCAAACAGCAACACTATTGTATAACATAGCTATGACAATTGAGGAATAAATTAGATTCTATATGTTTTAAGTTGACACAAAAACGTCTAAAAGCAACCTCCGTCGTCATTCTGAGGAGCAAATGCTTTAAGAAGTTATTTTTTGACCAAAACAGAACCAATGCGACGATAACGAAGGTCTGAATAAAGAATCTTTTGAATATATCTGCCTTGAAACATCATGATGCCCAAAGACTGACTAAGTTCAACGGCAGTTTGTTCGTCAACTCGGCATAAAATAATTTTATCAGCACCAATTCTGTCAATTGCATTTTTAACGCTTTCTGGGTTATCGTCATCTTGTTCTTTTAACAGCTCGATATCCCATATTACTTTAACCATGTCAGCCCCAAGACCTTCTCTGTTTATATACGGCAGAGCATCGTGCGTTACACCATCAATGCAAATGCGGTAACCTCTTTCGTGAGCAAAATTACGAGCAAGAAGATAGGCAGGAAGATCACTGAAAATATCAACCATATGAAGTTCTAGGACAATCGTAGAACGCATGCTTGCATTTATATTATCATCAAACTTTAGAAAATCATGAGAAAGTACATTTGCTACATTGATGTTAATGCTGAAATCTTTATTAAGAGAACCGTCATCATGTTTGTTGATATTTGACAGCACACGTTTATCCAGAGTTTCTGTCATGCTCTGGAAAAGCCATGGACTGGCGAAAAGATTAACGTTAGGAAGTATAGTGTTTCTCAGATCATTTATAGCTACAAAAACTTCATCAAAAAGAATCTGAGGCTGTGATTCGCCAACTATTGCACAAATTGATTGTCGGCGTATTACGTTCGCAAAATCTGTACCAGAAAGAGCTTTTTCTACTTTTGCCAACATGCCAGCAGACAGAGGAGGACCAGAACTTTCCTTCACAGGTTTTTTATAAAATTCTTTTTTCACCTTTTTTTTGTATTCCTGAGCTTTAATATTTGTTAGCTCCTGAACTTTTTTCATAAAATCTGAAAAATCAAGTTCCAGATTATATTCAGTGGCAAAATCCTTTGAATTGCGTAAAAGCGGGTCTGATGTGAATTTAAATTTAAGCTTTATAAGAGTGGATACAACTTCATCTTTACAAGACTCTTCGTAAATAATAACAATATCATCGTTGTTTATAGAGAACATTCGTGCTTGCTTGCTACTGATTATACTTTTAAATGATTCCTCTATCATAAGTATATGATGGTCGCGTCTGTTTTCTTCTTGCAACTTAGATACATGCAGATGAATGGCATGCCGTCTGAAAGAACGCTTTTTAAGCCATTTAGTATAATCTAGCAATTTTAAATTTAAATTTGTCATTACTTTATATTTCTATAATTAAACAAGAATTCTATTATAGAGCCTTTATTTTAGGAAGCTCATCTAGCATTTTCTGATTTGTACATTGTTCACGTGTTTTTCCCGAGATTGTAGCTCTGCTAGCAACGCATTTACTAAGAGAGCATTTCTCGCCATTTTTACAGGCACTTTTTGTCATCGCACCAGCCATGGAATCAATAAAATATCCTTGAAAAGCAGTTACACCTGCTGATAGCCCCCACTTTATGGAATCTTCAGTATCACAACGAGCTATAACAACACGTTCTGAACCAAAATCTTTTATAAGTTGTTTCGGATCTGGATTTTGATCTTTATCAGTAAGCGTTGGCGACCATATTATTTTGATAAAATCAGCGTTAAATAAATTAAGGTCTATAAACTGCAAAGACTGAGAAGAAAGCCCATCAAGTAATATTTTATGCCCATTATCATGCAGCTGTTTTTTTGCTGACTTGTAATCTCTGATATTTTGAAATACGTCCATCATCTGAACTTCAACAATGATTTGTTGACCGTTTTTTTTAACTTTTCTCATGAAACTCTGAAAATCAGACGTAAAAACAGTAGAAATATTTAAGTTTAGGCTTATTGCTGGCGGATTTACATGAAGCTTAGTATTCATTAAAACAGGAAGAAGCTTCTTATCAAGAGTACAGCTTAAATGCTGAAACAGCCACCTGTCTGAAAAAAGATTAATTTCAGGAGCAACAACTCTCTTCATATCTGCCATTGATGTATAGAATTCTTGGAATAAAATTTTTGAAGATTGTTGCGGTGAAATAGAAACAACGCATTGTCTGCGTATAAGAGACGATACATTAATTGTTGATAATATTTTTAGAATTTTATCCAGATGTTCTGGTTCAATAGGGATAGAAGCTGGGGATTTTCTTTGTTTTTTTTCTGAGCTTTCTTTTGCATCATTAAGAGCTCTTTCAATATCATCATAAAAAATGTTGTATCCATTTTCCAGATTATACCATGTAGTAAAATGCCCATTATTGTCTTCTGGGTCTGCGTAAACAAGCGGGTCGTTCTGAAACAGGTTTCGGATTCTATCTATGGTTCTTTCTAATTTGTATTTGTTAATATCTTTCCCAAGGATAATAATGTCATTATTGGTTAATGTAAAAATTCTTCCTCGAGAAGATGCAATGATTTGATCAAACATTCTAACTACGATTCTTAGCTGAACATCTTTTCTGTTTTGTGATCGCAGGCTAGATAAATGCAAATGTGTTGCTGTAAAACCAGACAATACACGACGAAGCCGATCCAATGTATCAAGCAATAATTGTTCTGGTATTACTTTTTGACCTTTTTCAGCCATATTTTTATCAAATCCTGTAATAATCTTCTATTATGTAGCATAAAACATTTACTAAAACACTTTTTATAATCATAAAGAAGATAAGTTAATAAACATTTATAGGAATATCAAATGACCAAGCAAACAGTTCTTGCATCAATAATAGAAAAACTAAACGATATTAAAGTGCTTTGCATTGGAGATGTCATTTTAGATAGTTTTGTTTATGGCGAAGTCGAACGAATATCTCCTGAAGCTCCAGTTCCTGTTCTTAAAATTACTCGTAGGGAAAAAATGCTCGGAGGTTCAGGGAATGTTGTTCGCAATCTTGATGCTATTGGTGCTAGTGCAATGTTTTTTTCTGTTGTTGGAAATGACGAACCAGCAAAAGAAATCTCAAGCCTTTTATCTGAATTGAGTAAAACAAAGCAATTTCTTAGCGTTGTTGAAAACAGAAAAACCAGTCTTAAGAATCGGTTTGTTGCGACAGGTCAGCAAATGCTAAGAACTGACGAAGAAACAACAACTTCTATTTCAAATGAACAGGAGGCATCTCTTGTGTCTCTGGTAAAAGAAAAAATAAAAGA
>DAOWDM010000249.1 GCA_030639035.1 Alphaproteobacteria bacterium | reverse complement strand
GGGGTGGGGTTTCAGCATGACGGGGTGGGGTTTCAGCATGACTAGGTGGAAGTTTCAGCATGACGGGGTTGGGTTTCAGCATGTGTAAGTAGAGAAATGCAATCAATTTATAGTGCTTTGGCTGTAAGGCTTAAAGTCAGCAAAGCCCGTCAACAATTCCTCTAACCTTATCAGCGGCATTGTTGGCGTGTTTTTTGGTTAAGGTGGGCGTATTGGGGTGGACTAGTGTTCTAGTCGTTTTCTGAAGCTAATAAAAAAGGTTGATTACCGCCTATCGGTAAAGGTTTGTCATTGCCTTTTTTTGTATCAACTACAGAATAAACTTTGATAAGTCTGCACATTTGGCTAGTTCGCCTACTTTTTCTTGGACTAGCTCAGCGTTTATTGTGGCGTTTTCACCAGCTCTATCAGTGGCAGAAAAGCTTATGTCTTCTAGCAGGCGTTCTATTACTGTATGCAGTCTTCTAGCTCCGATATTCTCGACACTTTTGTTGATTTCTGCGGCTAAGCTAGCTATTTCTTCAACAGCATCGGCAGTAAATTCTAGTCCGAAATTTTCTGTTCCCATAAGAGCTTTGTATTGAATAATGAGGTTTGCTTCTGGTTCGGTAAGAATACGGACAAAATCATCTTGTGTAAGAGCATCTAGCTCGACTCTTATTGGAAGTCTTCCTTGAAGCTCTGGCAATAAATCTGAGGGCTTGGAAGCATGAAAAGAACCTGATGTAATGAAAAGAATATGGTCTGTTTTTACCATGCCGCGTTTTGTAGTAACGGTTGTTCCTTCTATTAGAGGAAGAAGGTCACGTTGAACTCCTTCGCGAGATACGTTTCCGCCTTTATGTTCATTGTGTGTGCAAATCTTGTCAATTTCATCAATAAATACAATACCGTTGTTTTCTACAGCAGAGATAGACTCTTTAATGATGGTTTCTTCATCAAGAAGTTTATCACATTCCTCAGCAATGAGGACAGTGTGAGACTTTTTAACAGTCATGCGACTTGGCTTCATGTTTGTGCCAAAAGCCTTCCCAAGAACATCGCCAAGATTTAACATACCCATTTGTGCTCCTGGTACACCAGGAATATCAAAAGACGGCATAATACTAGAGCTAGAATCTACAACCATTATTTCAATTTCTTTATCGTCTAGCTTGCCTTCACGCAATAGTTTGCGGAATTTTTGACGAGTGTCATCGCTGGATTTTTCTCCGACTAAAGCATCAAGAACTCGTTCTTCTGCTGTTGTTTCAGCCTTTACAATGACATTTTTGCGTAAATTTTCTCGAGTCAAGCTAATCGAGATTTCAACTAAATCACGAATAATGCTTTCAACATCATGACCAACATATCCAATTTCTGTGAATTTTGTAGCTTCTACTTTAATAAAAGGAGCTTGAGCAAGTTTTGCTAGTCGTCTTGATATTTCTGTTTTGCCAACGCCTGTTGGACCTATCATTAGTATGTTTTTAGGTAGTATTTCTTCTTTTAACTCGTCGGGAAGCTGTTGTCTACGCCAGCGATTACGCAAAGCAATTGCTACAGCTCGTTTAGCATCATCTTGACCGACAATAAAACGATCAAGCTCGGAAACAATTTCACGTGGAGTTAATGAGGTCATAGGCTTTCAACTACAATATTTTTATTGGTATAAACACATATATCAGAAGCAATATCCATTGCTTTTCGTGCAATAGCTTCTGCTTCCATATCTTTTCTGTCAACTAAAGCTTTGGCAGCGGCAAGAGCGAATGAACCTCCTGAACCTATGCCGATAAGACCATCTTCAGGCTCAAGAACATCTCCATTGCCAGACAGCACCAAAGAGATGTCTTTGTCAGCAACAATCATCATCGCTTCCAGCCGTCTTAGGTATCTATCCATACGCCAGTCTTTTGCAAGCTCAACGCACGCACGAGTCAACTGCCCAGGGTGTTTATCTAATTTTGATTCTAAACGCTCAAACAAAGTAAAGGCATCGGCAGTTGCACCAGCAAAGCCACCGATAATATTGTTTTTTCCGATTCTGCGTACTTTTTTTGCGTTTGACTTTATTACAGTAGAGCCAAGACTTACCTGACCGTCACCAGCTATAACAACTATTCCATTCTTACGAACGGTAAGAATAGTCGTTCCACGCCAACTTTGATTATTTTCACTCATGCTGTCATTTATCAAGCAAGATTGAATCCTATGCAAGTGTTTTTAAAACTATTCAGCACCAGTAGATAGTGTTTTTGCCAATTCTAGCAGTTGCTTACGCACTTGCTTGCTAGATATACGCCAATAACTCTGAACAAGTTCTAAAGTTTCATTTCGCTGCATTGGGTCAGTTTCAAAGAGTTCTTTTGATTCAGCTAATCCTAAAACGAGTTCATTTTCAGAAGCGTCTTCTTGTTTTTGAGACAAAGACGGGTCAATATCTTGAAAAAAGAAAGATATCGAGGTGTTAAGTGTCATGCTTATGTTGTAAAGCCTGCTAGCACTGATTCTGTTAATGCCACGTTCGTATTTTTGTATCTGCTGAAAAGACACGCCAACTGATTTCGCCAATTGCTCTTGGTTTAATCCAAGAATCGTTCTACGAAGACGAACTCTTTTTCCTACATGAACGTCAATAGGATTCAATGTTTTTTTGTTATGAATACTCACAATTACATCCTAAAATTAAAGGTTATATAGTCATATGATTATATATCTATACGTTTAATCATACAATTATACAATGTTTTTAATTTCTATACACGTAAAATTTGAAAATAAAGGAAGGATTTTTAGTTACG
Organism: Alphaproteobacteria bacterium; assembly: GCA_030639035.1. Classification (GTDB taxonomy): domain Bacteria; phylum Pseudomonadota; class Alphaproteobacteria; order DAOWDM01; family DAOWDM01; genus DAOWDM01. The sequence continues at coordinate 5,512 of DAOWDM010000249.1, read as the reverse complement.
GTTTCGCAATGAATCTCCAAAGTCTGTCAGTACCAGAGCTGATGCCTATTCTTGGCATCGCTTCAAATTGAACAGTATTTTTAGAATCTGCCACATAAAAATTTTCAGATGTTATTATATCTGTATTGTTTTGTTCTCTTGTAATGCCTAAAAAGCGACATAATTTCCCTGGTCCATCAATGATAATAGGAGGGTTGGATATTACTTTTAGTCCTCTGATAAGAACGGCAGCTGGAAAATCTTTTTTTTCAGTAACAAAGTTAAGGCAGTTATACATTCCGTATATCAGATAAACATATGCAAATCCTGCTTCACCAAACATGATTTCATTTCGTTTCGTTTTTCCTTTGGCTGCATGATTGGCTGGGTCGTCAAGACCGATGTATGCTTCAGTTTCGGTAATGATTCCTTGATGCTCGCCAAAAACTAAAACTTTTCCAAGCAGTTCTTTTGCGACTTTCAAGGTGGGTCTGTTAAAAAAAGCCCTGTCTAAACGATTCATAAGGTTTACTCAAAATCTTTATCACGAGAAGCTATTTCATAGCCAATATCACCTTCAGCCAAGCCATTTGCAAAAGCAAAGTTGTTTTGATTATTAGCATGGATACGGTAAAGAGCTTCGCCTCTTTCTACAAAGTCGCCTATTTTTTTAAATAAGTCGATGCCTGCTCCTTTGTCAGCAGGAGAGCCCGCAACTGAGGCAATGCGTTTTATGCACGTGCTGTTTATGCTGTCAATAGTACCTGAAACAGGGGCTGTAATATCACGAGTTAATTTTCCCAAGGCTGATGGCGTTGCCCGACCTTGAGCATGAATAATGCGGTTCATAGCTTCTAAGGCACGTCCTGAGTCTAAAATATCCCTAGCTTCAAAATATCCTTGTCCGCCTCGCAAGTCAGAGTCAAATTCAAGAACTCGTCCAGCAAGAAACAGTGATTTTTCTCTTAAATCTTCTGGAGCAGAAGCTTTACAACGCAGAACACTCATAACATCTCTAGCTTCTAGCGTTGGACCTATTCCACGCCCAACAGGTTCGCTTCCATCTGTAACAACAATATCAAGTGTCATTCCCGACATGTCGCCGACATGCTCAAACATTTTCCGCAATTTCATGGCTTCTGCCATGGTACGGATTTTTGCATTTGAACCAACAGGAATATCAATCACAAGATGAGTTATGCCAGCTGAAAGTTTCTTTGATAGAACAGAAGCAACCATTTGTTGAGGAGTATAAACGCCAAGCGGTCTTTCTACAGCTCTTAAAACAGCATCTGATGGAGCTAAATTAAGATAATCGCCCCAAATAATGCTGCCGTTTTCTTTTGCAACAATTTCTTTTAAGCCTTTTTCCCCAAGCATAACATTTGCAAGTACTTCCATAACATCTGCTGTTCCGCATGGAGAACCAATTGCTCGTGCGGCTATTTTGGGGATAGGAAGACCAAAAGCCGCAACAATAGGAACGACTATCATATCTGTACGATTTCCAAGCAGACCGCCTATGCAGTGAACATCAACAATAGTGTCCCAATCCCATGAGATGTTTCTTTCACCTTCTTCCATAGCTTCTGTAAGAGAAAGAACTTCACCTGCAGTCATGAAGCTGGCAGACGCAACTAGAAAAGCCGCTATTTCCATTTTGGAATAGCGATAATTAGCAATATCACTAATTATAGAGCTATATTCTGCTGCACTTAAAACTCCTCCTTGTACTTTACGGCGTATGGAATCAAGGCTTACAGGCTGCTGTGCAGGAGAAACGGTTACTTCTGCCCCTTCTGGCAGATTAATCTGATGAAAAGCCTGTAGGGAAAGACCTATTTCAGTTGGCTTTACCAGATTGTGATCTTCTACCAGATTTACAATTGCCCATAGCGGTTCGATACCGCCGTGAATTTCAATTTTACTGACAGCACTAAAGTCATCAAGCCGATACGCAACACATTTCCTATGCAAATAGGCTATGTTTTGGCGATAAGAATCAATAGGTATTCGCTTTAATGTTAGCATGAGTTAAAAACCGTTTTTTGCCTTGTTACGTCTTTCTGTGCATATTAAGCTGTTGTATCTATTTTTTTCCCTAGAGGAGTTTCTTTTTCTTCATTTTTAGCCCCTCCCTTGGATACAACAACCATTGATTCACGCAAAAGGCGGTCTTTAATCATATAGCCTGCTTGAACCTCGTGTATAATAGTGCCGTTTATTTTAGATGGGTCTTCAAGTTCTTGAATTACTTGATGAAAGTTTGGATTATATATTTTATCAACGGCTTCTATAAGCTTAATTCCGTGTCTTTCAAAAACATTATTCAGTTCTTTTTCGGTCATTTCAATACCGACAATCATGTCTTTTATTAGTTTGTTTTCTTCGCTGTTTTCTTTTGGAACAGATTGAAGAGCACGAGCAAGATTGTCTGCAACAGAAAGAAGTTCTTTTGCAAACTCTGATACAGCATAGGTGGTTTTTTTCTTGATTTCTGCTTGAGCTCTACGGCGAACATTTTCCATTTCTGCATGAGCTCGAACATATTTATCTTTTAGTTTTGCAACTTCTGCTTCAAGAGTTCTGATTTTTTCTGCTGCTTCAAGCATAATGTCTTCTTTTTCTTCTTTAGCAGTTTCTTCTGTTTTTTCTTCTTGTTCAGGAGCTTCCAAGATTTCTGCTTCTTCCTGAGAATTTGTGTCTTTGTTCATGTTTTTCTAACCTATTAATCTTCCAAGTAACTTTGAAGTATAGTCCACTAATGGGATTATACGAGAATAATTCATTCTGGACGGACCAATTACGCCAATTGCTCCGATAATTTGTTCTCTGCTGTTTTTGTATGGAGCTGTTATCATTGAACAGCCTGAAATATCAAACAAAGAATTTTCAGCACCTATAAATATTTGAGTTCCTTCAGCCCGATTCGCAAGGTCAAGCAGCTTTATTAAATGCTTTTTAGTGTCAAGAGCATCAAATATTGAACGAATTTTCTCAATATCTTCAACAGCTTTAACGTCTTCCAGTAAATTTGACTGCCCATGCACTATAAGAGAACTTTCATCGTCATTACTATCTGTCCATGTAGCAAGACCTTTTTCTACAACATTTTTTGCAAGTTCGTCCAGTTCTGCTTTATGGTTTTTTAATTCTTTTGTTATTCTGCTTTTTGCTTCTTCGATTGTGTAACCGTTAAGTCTTGAGTTTAAATATTTTGATGCTTCATTAAGTACTGATGGAGGAAGTCCTACAGGTACGTCTATAATTCGATTTTCTACAATTCCGTCTTCTGTAACAATTACAACTAACGCTCGTCCAGATGAAAGATTTACGAACTCAACATGTTTTAGAGAAGTTTCAGTTTTTGGAGCAAGCACCATTCCAGCACAGCCTGAAAGCCCAGAAAGAGTGGAAATTGCTTCTTTTAACATAGAATCAACGCTTCGACCTGTACCTGCACATTGTTTATCAATGATTTTACGTTCTTCTTCTCCTAAACGTCCGACTTCAAGGAGTCCGCTGACAAACATTCTAAGCCCAAGTTCTGTAGGCAGTCTTCCTGCTGATTTATGCATAGAATACAAAAGACCAGAGCTTTCCATATCTGCCATTATATTGCGAATTGAAGCAGGAGACAGCGGTTTGCTCATAAGTTTGGATAGCGTTTTAGAACCCATAGGTGAACCAGTCGACAGGAAAGAATCAACAATATGCTGAAATATTTCTCGTGAACGTCCATTCAATTCGTTTATGCTTGCAATATTACTAGTCATTAGAAGTGCCTTTATATATAACTAGACAGAATTTAATAAGAGAAAGAGCTTCCGTCAATAGTTCTAAAATTTAAAACAGGTAAACAACAATGATAAACGTGAGACCTTCGGGACGAAAACAAGACGAGTTAAGAAAAATTAGCATTGAAACAGGAGTGTCTAAGCATGCCGAAGGGTCATGTATGATAAAATTCGGAGACACTCACGTTTTATGCACCGCTTCTATTGAAAGACGAGTCCCTTTTTTCCTGCGTGGAAAAGGACAGGGGTGGATAACTGCTGAATATGGTATGCTTCCACGCTCTACCAATGAACGCATGAACCGTGAAGCAAAAAATGGGCAAAGCGGAAGAACTCAGGAAATTCAAAGACTTATAGGGCGTTCTTTAAGAGCCATTACAGATTTGAAATCTTTGGGGGAAATTTCAATAAAGATTGATTGCGATGTAATTCAAGCAGATGGCGGAACTCGTACTGCTTCTGTTACAGGTGCTTTTGTCGCTCTCACTCTTGCATTAAAATATTTGAAAAGAGATAGAACTATTCGCAATGTTCCGCTCAACGGTGAAGTTGCTGCTATTTCATGCGGAATTTATATGGGAGAGGCTGTTCTCGACCTTGATTATGCAGAAGATTCTAATGCTCAAGCTGATGCTAATTTTGTGCTTACTGATAATGGAGGCATTGTTGAAATCCAAGGCACTGCCGAGAAAGAACCGTTTTCCGAAGAAGAATTAAACAAGCTTTTAGCTTTGGCTAAAAAAGGTATAGCGGAACTGATAGAATTACAGCGTAAAGCTATCGAGGAGGCTTAAACAGTGGCTCGTAAATTTACAGAAGAAAAGCTTGTTATTGCCAGCCATAACAAAGGCAAAGTGTCCGAACTTGCTGAAATGATGAAACCATACCATGTAAAAGTCATTTCGGCTACGAAACTAAATCTTGATGAGCCAGAAGAAAACGGAATAACTTTCATAGAAAACGCTGTTATCAAAGCCGTTGCAGCCGTAAAAGCATCGGGAATGCCTGCTTTAGCAGATGATTCAGGACTTGCTGTTCATGCTCTTGACGGAAAGCCTGGGATTCATACAGCAAGATGGGCTGGGGCTGATAAAAACTTTCCTATGGCTATGAAGCTTGTTGAAGATAAATTAAAGGGCAAAAAAGACCGTACAGCTCATTTTGTGTGTGCAATTGCTCTAGCGTGGCCAGACGGTCATGTTGAAACTTTCGAGGGCAAAGTTTACGGTGAAATGACATGGCCAATGACAGGAGATAAAGGATTCGGTTTTGACCCAGTGTTTATTCCAAAAGGTCATACTATTACTTTTGGAGAAATGAATCCTAAAATAAAACACGAAATCAGCCACAGGGCTCAAGCCATAAACATGCTTGTAAAGGCTTGTTTTTAAACAATCACTCTGCCATATCGAATAAAAGCAATTCTGCATCGTAGCCTTTTGAGATAGTGATTCGGCTTACATCTGTTATAGCGATGCTGTCTCCAGTTTTAAGACGTTCTTTGTCAATAAAGACCTCGCCATGCACAATTTGAATCCATACAAAACGTGAAGGCGAGGTTCTATGAATAACTTTTTCTCTGTTATTAAGCACGGCAATATACATATCTATGTTTTGATTGACAGTAATTGATTCTTCTCGACCATCAACTGAAGCCACAAGAGTTAGCTTGTTGTGTTTGAGCTTGTTTTTAAAAGTTTTTTGCTCATAACGTGAAGGAAGGTTTTTTTCTTTCG
>DAOWDM010000030.1 GCA_030639035.1 Alphaproteobacteria bacterium | reverse complement strand
CCGTCATCATAAATCACCACCTCGTCATCCTGAAACGAGTTCAGGATGACGAGGTGGGGCGTTCACTTAGGTAAGTTCGTTAAAAAAGATGACGGCGGGGTGTGGTTTCAGGATTATGATTGCATTAGTTTATGATGACAAAAATGGAAAATTTAATTACAGCCTCTACAAAAATTTATGTTATAATATGATATAAATGGGATATTATTTTAGTAGAAAAAACCAAGAATGATTGAATTTATAGATTTATGTGCTGGAATTGGTGCTGGAAGACTAGGCTTGGAAAAACACGGCTTCAAATGTGTCGGCTTTTCAGAAATAGATAAAAAAGCAATAAATACTTACGAGGCTTTTCATGGAAAAGATGATGCTTTTTTAGGAGATTTAACCTCTCTTGACTGCGATAAAATTCCTGATTCAGATTTGCTTATAGCAGGCTTTCCATGTCAGACTTTTTCTATTGTAGGAAAAAGAAAAGGCTTTGAAGATGAGCGAGGGCAGATTGTTTTTTCAATAAGTAAAATACTAAAACAAAAAAATATCAAATATTTCATACTTGAAAATGTAAAAGGTCTTGCAAATATAAACAACGGTAAAACCTTAAAAAGCATTGTGAAGTTGTTGAACGATTCAGGATATAATGTATTTCATAAAGTTTTAAACAGCTTTGACTTCGGAGTTCCTCAGCTTAGAGAAAGAATTTATTTTGTAGGAATTAGAAAAGATTTAGATGTTTCTCGATTTAACTTTCCAGCGGAACAACATCGTTTAGATTATGATTTGTCAGAATATCTTATAGAAAATGATGACGAATTTATCTTAAATAAAAATTCTAAAAAGTTTGATACTTTTGAAAGATATTTAAGTAACAAATATAACAAAGGTAAATTCAATTTATCTGATTTATTAAAAGAAGATTATCTTATACTCGATACCAGACAAAGCGATTTAAGACTATACGACAAAAAAGTTCCTACTCTTAGAACAGGAAGACACGGCATATTATATACCAGAAAAGGAAAACTACGTTATCTTTCAGGAAAAGAAGCCCTATTGCTGCAAGGTTTTCATCGTGATTTTCTATCAAAAACAAAAGGCATTTCAAACACCGCCCTATTATCTCAAGCTGGAAACGCAATGACCGTAAACACAATAGCAACTATAGTAGAAAAGCTAGAACCTGTTATAAGGCTTAATGATGAATAAAAATGATTTAGTCAGGATTGGTTCTGAAACTGCCAAAAATGGATTTAAAAACGAGATTAATGTAGTCGATAAATTCAATAATTGGGAAAAAGATGAAATAGCTCAAGAATGGCTTGATGCTATGGATTATAATTTATCTGAAATAGAATATGTAAAAGCTGTTAAAGTAAAAGGTTCTTATAAAGCAGATATTCAAGTTCAAATTTCTATTAAGTTAAAGCATGAAATAGACTGTCAAAACATGCAGGTAAAGCTTGTTTCAAATAAAAAAGGGTTTAACCAAATAGATAAAAGATGGCTTAGCAAGTATCAGGAATTATGGAATATTCCAGAAGGTGTTTTAAATTTATTAAAACATTATACTGGTGAGCTGCAACCTTATAAAAAAGGTACAAAAGATAATCGGCGAATGTTTGCAAATGAATTTACTAAAGAAGAACAAGATTCACTTCTGGAGTTTTTGAAGAAAAATAAAACATTAATTGTAAGTGATATTTTAAAAGGACGAGGTAAATTTTCTGCAGAATGGATTCTTGTTATACGAAAAACAGTTGTAAATGATTGGGCTTTAAAGCCAATGAATGTTGCAATGAACTTTTACTCTCAAGGAGATGTTTGCATATCTGCAAGAGGAACTTTCCATATAGGAAAAATAACAATGCAAAGAAAAGGCGGAGATAATGGTCGCCAAACCGCAAATATGCTTCAATTTAAAATAGATCCAACAGAATTATTTTACTAAAGGAAAGAATAAAAAATGACTACTAATAAAGATATGGCTAATGCTTTGAGGTTTTTGGCGGTTGATGGGATTCAGAGGGCTAATTCTGGACATCCTGGTATGCCTATGGGTATGGCAGACGTGGCGACAGTTTTGTTTCGTCAGTTTATTAAAATAAATCCGTCAGAGCCTAAGTGGATTGACAGGGATAGGTTTGTTCTTTCAGCTGGGCATGGTTCGATGCTGCTTTATGGTTTGCTTCATCTTACTGGTTTTGAAGATGTTACTATTGAGCAGTTAAAAAACTTTAGACAGCTTGGGAGTATTACTGCTGGACACCCTGAATATGGGCATGTTTCAGGGGTAGACATGACTACAGGTCCTTTGGGGCAAGGCATTGCTACGGCTGTTGGAATGGCAATAGCTGAAAAAATGCTTCAAGACCGTTATTCTAAAGAAATCATAGACCACTACACTTATGTAATGTGTGGAGACGGCTGTCTTATGGAGGGTATAAGTCAGGAAGCAATTTCTCTTGCTGGACATTTGAAGCTCAACAAAATGATTGTTTTGTGGGACGATAACAGCATTACAATTGACGGTTCGACTGATGTTTCGACTTCTGACGACCACTTAAAAAGATTCGAGGCTTCTGGCTGGAATGCTTGCCGTATTGATGGGCATAATCCTGCTGAAATAGCAGATGCTATTAAAAAAGCACAAAGTTCAAACAAACCAACATTGATTGCATGTAAAACAATTATAGGCTTTGGTTCGCCGAATCTTGCAGGAACGGCAAAGACTCACGGTTCACCTTTAGGTGATGATGAAATAGCAGAGATGAGAAAAAATCTCGGCTGGGATTCTGCTCCTTTTGAAGTGCCAAAAGACATTGTAAATGCTTGGCGTGAAATTGGTGCAAAAGGTGCTGAAGTTTATGCTGAGTGGCAGAAACGCCTTGAAGCTATGCCTAATAAAGACGAGTTCAAACGTGCAATAAACGGCGAATTACCTGAAAACTGGAAAGCCTCTTTAGAGGAATTCAAAAAGAAAGTTTCCGAAGAAAAACCTAAAATCGCAACAAGAAAAGCATCTCAAGATGTATTGGAAGTCATTGTTCCTGCAATTTCTGAACTTATAGGCGGTTCGGCTGACCTTACAGGCTCTAACCTGACTAAAACAAAGGACATGAAAGCCATAACAGCCAAAGATTTTTCAGGTCGTTATATCCATTACGGAGTTCGAGAGCATGGAATGGCTGCTGCAATGAACGGCATGGCTCTGCATGGCGGATTTATTCCGTACAGCGGTTGCTTTATGGTGTTTGTTGATTATTTGCGTCCTAGTTTGCGTTTGTCCGCAATGATGGGGCTTAGAGTTATTTACGTCCTGACTCATGACTCTATTGGAGTCGGAGAAGACGGACCTACTCACCAGCCTGTTGAGCAGATTGCCTCTATAAGAGCAATACCGAATGTGCTTGTTTTCCGCCCTTGTGATGTGATTGAAACGGCTGAATGTTGGGAGCTTGCTGTTGAGAATAAAGATTGCCCTAGTGTTCTAGCCCTTACTCGTCAAGCATTGCCTTTACTGCGTTCTGCAGGAGAAAACAAAAGTGCTTATGGCGGATACGTCTTAAAAGAAGCAGACGGGGAACGTCAAGTAACTATTATGGCTACAGGTTCAGAAGTTGAAACTGCTGTAAAAGCAAGGGAAATGCTTGCTGAAAAGGGCGTTAAAGCTGCAGTTGTTTCTATGCCTTGTTTAGAGCTTTTCGATAAACAGCCTAAAGAATATAAAGATAAAGTTTTAGGAAAAAACACTGTTAGAATAGCTGTTGAAGCTTTAAGCTCATACGGTTGGGAAAAATACACAGGGCTTGACGGTGCAGTTATTGGAATGAAAGGCTTTGGAGCTTCTGCTCCTGCTGATAAACTTTTTGAACATTTTGGAATTACCGCCGAAGCTGTAGTAAATGCAGCAATGGCAAGAATTTAATTTTAATGGAGATATAAAACTATGGCTATGACAACAATGCGTCAAATACTTGACCACGCAGCAGAGTATGGATACGGAATCCCTGCTTTCAACATAAACAACATGGAGCAGTTGCTTGCAGTCTTAAAAGCTGCTGATAAAACAAACTCCCCTGTTGTAGTTGCTGCTAGCAGTGGAGCTAGAAAATACGCTGGCGATATTATGATAAAGCACATGATTCAGGCTGCTGTAGAAATGTATCCTGACCTTCCAATTTGTATGCATCAAGACCACGGAAGCAGTTTAGCAGTTTGCACATCGGCTGTTGCTAACGGATTTACATCTGTAATGATGGACGGCTCGCTGGAAGCTGACGGCAAAACTCCTTCATCTTTTGAATACAATGCAAATGTAACAGGCGGCGTTGTTGGTATGGCTCATGCGGTTGGAGCTTCTGTTGAAGGTGAACTCGGAGTTCTTGGTTCTTTGGAAACTGGTGAAGGTGAAAAAGAAGACGGACACGGTTTTGAAGGCAAACTTGGATTAGATCAGCTTTTGACAGACCCGCAGGAAGCTTTTGACTTTGTTAAAGTTACAAACGTTGATGCTTTAGCTGTTGCTATTGGCACTTCTCACGGAGCATACAAGTTTACTAAAAAACCTACAGGCGACACTCTTGCTATGGACGTTATCAAGAAAATTAACGAGAAACTTCCAAAGGCTCACCTTGTAATGCACGGTTCTTCTTCAGTTCCTCAGGAATTGCTTGATATTATTAACGAATTCGGCGGAGAAATTCCTCAGACTTACGGTGTTCCTATGG
>DAOWDM010000111.1 GCA_030639035.1 Alphaproteobacteria bacterium | reverse complement strand
TGGAGGACTTGGCATAGGACAGGAGGTTCTTCACCATAGCCAAATACACTTATCCAAACTTATTGATGAAGACCCTGAAATAGAGCTAGTGCATTTTAATACTACTCTTGGACTTATGCACCGTTCACTAGATGTAATGATGAAATCTTCTGAACTAGGAGACGGAGAGCACCTAGAAATACTAGAAACTTACCGCATGTTTGCGGAAGACCGTGGCTGGATAACAAAAATAACTGAACATATACATGGCGGACTAACAGCAGAAGCTTCTGTAAAAAAAGTTTACGATGATACGTGGGTACGCATGTCTCAAATTACAGACCCTTATTTAAAAGAACGTCTGCACGACATGAGAGACATTACTGATAGACTGCTGCAACATCTAGTTGGGGAAACAAGATCTTCAACAACAGAACAGCCAGATAACATAATAGTTATCGCTCGTTCAATGGGACCTGCTGAATTACTTGACTATGACAGACATAAAGTACAAGGACTTATCCTTGAAGAAGGAACACCTACAATGCACGTAGCTATTATTGCTCGTGCCTTAAATATTCCAGTAATAGCTCAAATAAAAGACATAACAGAAAAAATAGACTCTCTTGATAACATTATAGTTGATGGAGAAAGTGGCAATATATTCATCAGACCGTCAGAAGAGCTTTTAGGCAGTTTCAGCACAAAACTAAAAGAACGTGAACAGCGTCAGGCAGAATATGAAGCCATTAAAGATAAACCATCAGTAACAAAAGACGGTATAAAAATAGGACTGCACTTAAACGCTGGTCTTCTTCATGACCTGCCATTGTTAAAAGAAACATCAGCCGATGGAATTGGGCTATATAGAACAGAAATACCATTCATGTCCTATCCTGAAATGCCAGATGTAAATATCCAGTCTAATCTTTATAAAAAAATAATAGACGAGGCAGAAAACAAGCCTGTCATATTCAGAACACTTGATATTGGGGCAGATAAAATGTTGCCTTATTGCAAGGATTTAGTAGAAGACAATCCTGCTATAGGCTGGAGGTCGATTCGCATTACTCTTGACCGAAAAGGTGTTTTAAGAAGTCAGTTCCGAGCATTAATTCGAGCCGCACAAGGGCGTGAGCTTTATATAATGTTCCCAATGATTTCAGAAGTTGCAGAATTTGATGCTGCAAAAGAAACTCTTCTTATTGAACTTCAAAGAGAAAAAGACAGAAACGGTATAATTCCAAAAAAACTACATGTAGGAACTATGCTGGAAGTCCCTGCTCTTGCGTTTCAACTGCCTGCCCTGCTCAAGCGTGTAGATTTTATATCAGTAGGAAGCAATGACCTCATGCAGTTTCTGTTTGCAAGCGACAGGGGAAACCAACGTCTTGCAATGCGTTATGATGAACTTTCACCATCGTTTTTAAGGCTGCTTAAAAATATTGCACTAGAATGCAGCAATGCGGGCGTATCTTGCTCACTTTGTGGAGAAATGGCAGGAAACCCGCTTAAAGCAATGGCTCTTATTGGTCTTGGATTTCGTAATCTTTCTATAAGAGGTCATAATTTCGGGCAAATAAAAATGATGCTGCAAAGCCTTGATGTCAAAGAGCTAGAGCTTTATCTTGACACGCAGCTTGACTCTATCGAACACAGCCTAAGACCAAGACTGCATTCTTTTGCAATAGATCATGGGATTGTTATTTAATTTATTGTTTTTATTGACTTAACTGCATTGAAAGGTAATAAATAATACAGTATTTACTAGAAAAATAAGGTAAAATCCGTGGCTAATGAAACAGAACAAAAAACAGTTTCTTCTACTAAACCAAGTGCTGGGGCTATTCTTAAAGCTTCAAGAAAACGCCTTGGACTAGATTTGCATCATATAGCTGAAACTCTTTGTATTCGCTATCAATACATGCTTGCAATAGAAGAAGAACGTTATTCAGAATTACCAGGAACAACTTATGCCATAGGTTTTGTAAGAGCTTTTGCGGAACATGTAGAGCTAGATGGCGATGAAATGATAAAGCGTTTCAAGGAGGAATATTCAGACCTTACTGACACTCCTCGTCTTGATTTTTCCGAACCTGCTTCTGAAGCTAGTCTGCCAGGAAAAAGCATGCTGTTTATTGCTTTACTTATCGCTGGAGTTGCTTATGGAGTATGGCAATGGAAAAGCCTTCCTCCTGTTTCTTCCGATGTTCTTATTTCAGAACTACCTGAAAAACTCGCAGAAGATATTGCAATCAAAACAAAAACAAAAGACGAAACAATTTCCATCAAACAAGAAATTATCGTTAAAGACGAACAGGAAGTCTCTATAGAAAAAAATAATACAATTACAGAACACGCTCCTGAAACAGTCATTCAGCCTGAAATAATAGTCGTAGAAAAAGAAACTCCTGCTGTTGAAACTACTGCAATTCAGCTTGAAACAGAAAATCAGGAAAAAGAACAGACGATTGATAATGCGATTGAGACAAAAATAGAATCTGCTTTAGAAGCTGTAG
>DAOWDM010000257.1 GCA_030639035.1 Alphaproteobacteria bacterium | reverse complement strand
CTGAAGCTATTGAAAATGCAGGGCTAAATGCAAAAATGCTGCTTCAGGTTCATGATGAACTGGTTTTTGAAGTTCCGATAAATGAAATAGATGCTACAACGCTGCTTGTAAGAAAAATCATGGAATCCGCTGCTGATATTTCTGTTCCTTTGACAGTAGATATAGGAATAGGCGACAATTGGGACGAAGCTCATTAAGGGAGAATATTATGAACATGGAATCTGTATGCAAGCTTGATTGTGCTGAATGCCCTGCATATCTGGCAAAGATTAATGATGATGACGAACTGCGGAAAAAAACAGCTAAGGAATGGAATAAAAGATACGAAAGATTTGGGGCTTCTTTTACTCCTGAAAGCATTAACTGCGTTGGCTGTTACAATTCTGACGGAGTACACTCTGGTTATTGCAGTGCTTGTCAAATACGAAAATGTGCTATTGAAAAAAACGTAAAAACCTGCTCTGCATGCACTGAATTTGCTAACTGTGGCACACGAAAAGAATTTGAAAAAATTGCAGGACGCAGTATAGGCTAAGATTTGCCCCCTCGTCATTGCTGTAGATGTCAACTAATTAGATGACAAATCTCATATCGTCATGCTGAATCACCAACACTATCATCCTGAATCACCAACACTGTCATCCTGAATTTAATTCAGGATCCACCTTTTTACTTCACTGTAAAAAAAGAAGATAGATTCTGAATCAAGTTCAGAATGACGATGAGGTGTAAACTTTGAATCATTATTAAGCGATTTGACTATATAACGCTCTAATTTAAAAAATGACCACGGGTGAAATTAACCTTTGTTAATGGATTTTAACCAAATTTGTTAACCTTTTTTCAGAACATATAATGAACGAAATATTTTTTATTTTGTTAAAATATTAAAAAATCAGACTCTATAAAAAGCTACATCTTGTGCCTCACGACACCTTTTACACACAACATCTTTGATTCCTGTCAATGTTTGATTCGGGTGCTTGTGTTTTTGAAGCATAAAATACCACATCTTGTCCATAAAATGGCGTTGACTACCATAAAAACCCATGCTATCCCATAAAAATACAAAATCGCTATAAGTGTGCCTGTTGCATATTTGGCGGTGGAAATTGCTGGGAAGCGTGGAAAATAAAGTATGAAGCTATTTCTTAATACTTTTATTAACAAAGTTGATAAAAAAGGGCGGGTGTCTATCCCTGCTGCTTTTCGTACAGCTGTTTCTCATCAAGATTTCCAAGGTGTAGTTTTATATCCTTCTTTTTCAACATCTCCGTCATGTCTTGAAGGTTGTGGTACAGACCACATGGAAAAGTTGGCTTCTGCTGCTTATGATTTAGATGCTTTTTCAACTGAGCAAGAAGACCTTACAGCATTGATTTTCTCGAATGCTAATCAGCTTTCTTTTGACAGCACAGGAAGAATTGTTCTGCCTGAAAGTCTTATGACTCATGCTGGAATTACAGACAGTGTTGCTTTTCTTGGCAAAGGTAAAACTTTTCAGATATGGGAGCCGAAAGCTCTTGAAAAAGCCCAGAAAGAAGCTAGAGAACGTATAGTAAAATCACGGACAACACTTCCTTTGCGTAAAAATGGGGGTGAGAAATGACACATATTCCTGTAATGCTGAACGAAGTCATCGATGCATTAGCTCCACGAGACGGTGGAATTTATGTAGACGGCACTTTTGGCTGTGGTGGTTATAGCAAGGCAATTCTTGAAGCTGCCGACTGCAAGGTTTTCGGAATTGACAGAGACCCTGATGCGGTTGAAATAGCTCATGAATTCGAGAAAAAATATGATGGACGTTTTTCTATAATCCACGGTTGCTTTGGTGATATGGCAGAGCTTATGCAGGAAAACGGTGTTGAGTCTGTAGACGGTGTTGTGCTGGATATAGGCGTTTCTTCACCGCAAATAAATACTCCAGAGAGAGGTTTTTCTTTTAGATTAGACGGCTTGCTTGATATGCGTATGGCACAAGACGGCACGAGTGCTGCTGATGTTGTGAACAACATGGACGAGACAGACCTTGCCAATATCATTTACCGTTATGGTGAAGAAAGAAAATCACGTTTTGCAGCAAGAGCTATTGTAACAGCAAGAAAACAGAATCCCATAACCACCACAGGTGAGCTTGCTAATATTGTGCGTAGTGCTGTGAGAAAATCAAAAGACGGGATAGACCCAGCTACACGGACTTTTCAGGCTTTGCGTATTTATGTAAATGATGAGCTTGGGGAACTGGAACGAGGGCTTAGCGGTGCGGAGAAAATCTTAAATCCAGATGGGAATCTCGCTGTTGTGTCTTTTCATTCACTTGAAGACCGCATAGTTAAAAATTTTATGAAGGAACGTAGCGGGGCAAATTCTCAGCCGTCTCGTCATGCTCCTATGATTGAAAAAACATTCAATCCAACTTTTAAGGCAGTAACAAAACGACCTTTGACCGCTTCTGATGAAGAAGTAAGGGGCAATCCTCGTTCTCGTTCTGCAAAACTGAGAGTTGCTACAAGAACTAATGTAACGCTAAAAAATAATTATCAAGACAGAACTTCTGTCAAGGCAGGTTAGATATGAAAATAAGAACAACAATGACTTTTTTATGGTTTGTGCTGGCTGGAGCAGTAGGCGTTTTCCTGTTTCTTCTAAAGTATGAAGTTCAGTCTTTGGAGACTCATCTTGCAGATTTAAACAGCAGTATTCGTTCGGATCAGCAGTCAATTCATGTCTTGAAAGCAGAATGGAATCACTTGAATGACCCTGCTCGTCTTAGAAAGCTCAGTATGCGTCATATTGAATTGAAATCTATTCTTCCAAGTCAGCTGGTTTCTTTTTCTTCTCTTCCATTTAATAATGTGGATAAATCTAAATCTATATCTGTTGCAGAAAATTCATCGACTACTCCTAAACCTGCCAAAAAGCCAGCCAGTCTTCATCTAGCACAGGCATTAGAAAAGCAATAGCTATGTTTGCAAGCCTGTTCTCTCGCAAAAAAACTTCCTTTTCATATATTGGTCAGGAAATTCAGCTAAAGAGCAGAACGTTTTTTCATGTGAAAACCAAAAACAGAGCAGCACTCGAAACTGGAAGAAACAGGCTTATCATTACAGGCTGTTTGTTTTTGCTCGTTTTTATGATAATTGGCGGAAGACTGATAGAAATTACTTCTTTTGACGGCAACAGAGAAACACACAAAGCCTATAAAGCTGGTCAGTTTGAACTGCAAATGGAAAGAGCAGATATAATTGATAGAAAAGGGACAGTGCTTGCTACCAGCCTTCCCACTGTCAGCCTTTATGCAAATCCAAAGGATATTCAAGAGCCTGAACAAGCTGCAAAAAAAATCATAAAAACACTGCCCGAACTCAATTATTCCAAAATTCTCCGCCGTCTTAAGCTGAACAAGCAATTTGTATATTTGCATCGTAATTTAACTCCTGAACAGCAATATGAAATTAATCAGCTTGGCATACCTAGTTTAAACTTTGAAAAAGGAGAAAAACGAGTATATCCACAAGGGACTCTTCTTTCTCATGTTGTCGGGACAACAAACACAGACAACAATGGAACATCAGGAATAGAGCTTTTCTTTGATGAAAAACTAAAGGAAAAAGGACGTCCTTTACAGCTTTCTATTGATATTGGAGTCCAAGATGCAGCGAGAACTATACTTCTTGATGCTATGAAAGAATTTAAAGCTATTGGGGCTACTTGTTTGATAATGGATATTCACACAGGTGAATTGCTTACGCTTATTTCTCTTCCTGATTTTGATCCGAATAAATATGGGCAGGCGAGTAATAACACAAAATTTAATCGAGCTACTCTTGGTGTTTATGAAATGGGTTCGATTTTCAAATTATTTACTGCTGCAATAGCGATTGAAACTGGTACTATAAAGGCAACAGATAGTTTTGATGCTACTCAGCCATTAAAAACGGCAAGTTTTACAATTAAAGACTACAGACCGCAAAATCGTTGGCTGACTGTACCTGAAATTCTTATTCATTCTTCAAATATTGGAGCAGCAAAAATTGGGCTGGCAACAGGCACAAAAACTCAACAGAAATATCTTGGCAAACTAGGACTGCTTGAAAGAACAAGAATCGAGTTGCCAGAAAAAGGAACACCTCTTACACCTGAAAAATGGCGAGAAGTTAATACAGCTACAATATCTTTTGG
>DAOWDM010000028.1 GCA_030639035.1 Alphaproteobacteria bacterium | reverse complement strand
AAAGTTTACTTAAAAGGTATAGGCATGAGGCACGACCTTATAGATGCTGTGCTTGGAAAACAAAACTATGACATAAGCAATATTATTTCCAGAGCAGAGGCTTTAAGGAAATTTATTGAATCAGATGACGGCTCAAACCTGTTGATTGCCTTTAGACGTGCTGTAAATATTGTGCGTATTGAAGAGAAAAAAGACGGCAAATCATACGATTCCATTCCTGATGAAAATGCTTTTATTCAGGAAGAAGAGAAAAATCTATGGAAAAGTATTGAAAAAGTCAGTGAAAAGTGTAAAAAAGCACTTGAGCAAAATAACTTTGAAGAAGCCATGCTCTATATGGCAAATCTTCGCAAACCTGTAGATGAATTTTTTGACAGGGTAACTGTAAACAGTGATGACAATAATCTACGTATCAATCGGCTTGGACTTTTAACGCAAGTTAAAAAGGTCATGCAGGGTGCTGCGTATTTTTCAAAAATAGAAGGCTAAGGAGAACTACAAAATCATGACTAAATGGGTATATAACTTTGGTGGCGGTAAGGCAGAGGGCAATGCTACTATGAGAAATCTGCTAGGTGGCAAAGGTGCTAACCTCGCAGAAATGAACAATATAGGCATTCCAGTTCCTGCTGGATTTTCAATTACAACAGATGTCTGCACATATTATCAAAAAGATAAAAAATATCCTGATGAGCTTAAACAGCAGGTAAATGATGCAGTAAGCAACATTGAAAAAGTCATGGGCGGAAAGTTCGGGGACGTTACAAATCCTGTTCTTCTTTCTGTTCGTTCAGGCTCAAGAGTTTCAATGCCAGGTATGATGGACACAGTTCTTAATCTTGGTCTTAATGACGAAACAGTTGAAGGTCTTGCAAAACATTCAGGCGATGCACGTTTCGCATATGATAGCTACCGCCGTTTTATTCAGATGTACTCAAACGTTGTTATGGGCGTTGACGGTGAACACTTTGAAAGCGTTCTTGAAGAAGTCAAAGAAAAAAATAACTACAGCAGTGATACTGAAATAACAGCTGACGAGTGGAAAGCTGTCATTGTAAGATTTGAAGACATTGGCAAAGAACTCGGCAAGCCTTTCCCTCAAGATCCAAATGAACAGCTTTGGGGAGCTGTAAGTGCTGTGTTTGCTTCATGGAACGTAGCTCGTGCAGTTACATACCGTAAACTTAACCATATTCCAGGCAACTGGGGTACTGCTGTTAATGTTCAGGCTATGGTATTTGGTAATGCTGGTGAAGACTGTGCTACAGGCGTTTGCTTTACTCGTGACCCAGCTACTGGTGAGAATGCTTACTACGGTGAGTACCTTGTCAATGCACAGGGAGAAGACGTTGTTGCAGGTATCCGCACACCTCGTCCTATGTCTTTGGCTGCAAAACTTGAAGCAAAAAGCAATGCTCCTTCTTTAGAAGAAGTTATGCCTAGCCTTTACAAAGAGCTTTGTGATGTTCGTGAAAAACTTGAACTTCATTACAAAGAAATGCAGGACATGGAATTTACTATTCAGCATGATAAACTTTGGATGCTTCAGACTCGTACAGGTAAACGTACAGCAGCAGCAGCATTGAGAATCGCTGTTGAAATGGTTCACGAAAAACTTATTACCAAAGAAGAAGCTGTTTTGCGTGTAGAACCTGATTCACTTGATCAGCTCCTCCACCCAACAATTGACCCTGAAGCAAAACGTGATGTTATTGGAACAGGTCTTCCTGCTTCTCCAGGTGCTGCTTCTGGTATGGCTGTGTTTTCTGCTGAAGATGCTGAAAAATGGCATGAAGAAGGCAAGAAAGTTATTCTTGTTCGTATTGAAACAAGCCCAGAAGACATTGGCGGAATGCACGTTGCACAGGGTATTCTTACAGCCCGTGGCGGTATGACAAGCCATGCAGCTGTTGTTGCTCGTGGCATGGGTCGTCCTTGCGTATCTGGTGCTGGTGATGTCAAAATTGATTACAAAACAAAACAGTTCAAAGCTGGTTCTATTGTAATTAAAGAAGGCGACATTATCACTCTTGACGGTTCTACTGGTGAAATCATGAAGGGCGAACTTTCTATGGTTGAGCCTGAACTCGGTGGTGATTTCGGTGAGTTGATGGCTTGGGCAGATGAAATGCGTACTATGAAAGTCCGCACAAATGCTGAAACTCCAGAAGATGCTAAACAGGCTCTTAAATTTGGTGCTGAAGGCATTGGTCTTTGCCGTACAGAACATATGTTCTTTGATCCAAAACGTATTCTTGCAATGCGTCAGATGATTATTGCAGATGATGAAGCAGGACGTCGTGCTGCTTTGGCTAAAGTTCTTCCATATCAGCGTCAGGACTTTGTTGACCTGTTTACAATCATGGAAGGTCTGCCTATTACAATTCGTCTTCTTGACCCTCCTTTGCATGAGTTCCTGCCTCATACTCTTGAAGAGCAGGCAGAAATTGCAAAAGATTTAGGCGTTGACGTTGCTTTAATTACTGAAAGCGTTACAAGTCTTCACGAATCAAACCCAATGCTTGGTCATCGTGGTTGTCGTCTTGGTATTACGTACCCTGAAATCTATGAAATGCAGGCACAGGCTATTTTTGAAGCAGCTGTTGAAGTGTTCAAGAAAACAGGCTCTACAATAGTTCCAGAAGTTATGATTCCTCTAGTAGGTCATAAACTAGAACTAGAAATGATGCGTGAAGTTGTTGATGTAACAGCTAAGAAAATCTTGAAAGAAGCTGGCGTTGAAATGGAATATCAAATCGGCACAATGATTGAGCTTCCAAGAGCTTGCTTGACTGCTGATAAGATTGCAGAATCTGCTGAGTTCTTTAGTTTCGGTACTAACGACCTTACACAGACAACTCTTGGCATGTCTCGTGATGACTCAGGTGCTTTCTTGAAAATCTATCAGGATAAAGGCATTTATGAACGTGATTTGTTTGCATCAATTGATGTTGACGGCGTTGGTGAAATGGTAAGAATTGCCGTTGAAAAAGGTAAAGCTACTCGTCCAAATATCAAGCTTGGTATTTGTGGTGAACACGGCGGAGACCCAAAATCAATTGATTTCTGTCAGTCAGTAGGCTTGAACTACGTTTCATGCTCACCTTTCAGAGTTCCAGTTGCTCGTCTTGCAGCTGCTCACTCTGCATATAACGCAAAAAAAGCTTAAATAATCTAAGCTAAAAAAAGCCCCCTTTCCAATTATTGGAGAGGGGGCTTTTTGTTGTTAAGTCTATTTTTTATCTTCCATCATTTCTAGCGATTTTTACTTCTTCTAATGGTGGGGAGTCTATGTATTTAGCCATTTTTTCATTGCTTTTTGCTCTTACAAACTGACCTCCATGAACATGCTTTGCCAAAGTTTCTTCTGGTCCGCCTGAATGTACAGGTCTATCTGCAAAACGTCCTCGGCTTATAAGTCGGTCATACATTACAAGAACTCCAGCAATGCCTACATTCAAGCAGAATTTTGTTGGAATTTGTACGATATGATCACAGCGTTCAACTATTTCAGGACTTAAAGAGCCTTTTTCAGGACCTAGAATATAAGCTGCATGTAATGGGTGCTGAAAGCTTGGAAGAGCAATAGAATCTTCTATTAGTTCTACTCCGACAAGTTTACAGCTCTTTGGTAAAACCATAGAATCTTTATCAGGAAAGCTGTAAAACGGCAATTGTCCCAAAGCATCTGAAGTGTCGGTTCTTGCTCCTTTTGCACGTTCGTATTTTGCGTCTACAGTAAAAACAAAACTTGCATCAAAAGCATGGGCAGACCGAAACAGGTTGCCTACATTGTATGGCTTTGATATTTGCTCAACGCCAATTCCAAAATATCCACGCATAAAATTTATCCTCTATTTTTCTTTTTGCCATAAGAATATAAGCCAGCCAAGCACAAATACCAATATAAACCATGTTGAAGTTAATGATATTTGAGATATATCACGGATTATATGAACTTTTTTAAGCCTTAAACCTATCCATGGCTTGCCATTGAAGCTTTTTCCATATGTTTTTTTACTTTTGCCAACGTATCTTATTTCAGGAGCGACTCTTTCAAAAGGAATATCTACAAGCCATACAAAAGAACCTTTTGACTCAGCAACAATATGTTTTAAATGCTTTTCTGTCGCAGTTAGGTTTGAAGCTTCTTTTGAACCATTAAGTTCATACATCATATCAGAGGTTTTAAAATTTTCCTCTTTGGTTTTTGCAAAGGAAGAATTTTCCATTTTTGCATCTTTTAACAGCCAGCTAAAAAGATTGTCCAGCAATTTTTTATAAGGACCTCCTTTTTCAAAATCACGCTGCCACAGCCATATAGAATCACTTAATAACATCGCAATTCTGCCATTTTCAACTTTATCCGTTATCAGCAAAGGAAACCCGTCAATCCCAGTCATAAGCAAAGAACCTGTCTTTTGAACTGCTTGAGTTTGCCCAAACCAGCGACCCCATTCACGTTCATAGGAAACAAGCGGTGATGTAATAGGGCTGTCTATAGAGCTGATTTCAGGACGGAAAAATTTTGCTATTACATCTTTTCCAGCAGGTGAGGCAGGTAAAATCGACCTTAATGCGGTATTGTTCAGCTTAGAATCAATCACCATCATTGCACCGCCGTTTCGTACATAATCGGCTATGTCTTCAAGATATTTGGAAGAAAGCATATCTTTTTCATAGCGGTCAAAAACTATTAAATCAAAATCGCTTGGTTTTTGCTTAAAGTTTTTTTTAAAAAAAGCGTGATGAGTCAAGCAGACAGAAGCATCAGATTTAAAAAATCTTCTCCAGAAAAGACTGCTTAAATGTGGCTTTCCTGTTACGAGAAGAACTTTTAGTTTGTCTCGTATGCCATTGATAATTATTTCTGCTCGATTATTTGCCAAAGAAATTTCTTCTGAACCGACTTCCGTTTCGATAACAAAACGATTTTCTCCAGCACGTTCTATTGGCAATACTATTTTGAAAGAACTTCCCATTGTAACAGGTACATTTATTAGTTTGTTCTTTGAGTATCTTACGCTAACTCTTGCCTTGGTTTCAGGGGCTTTTCTTAGGTCGTCTACTTTTATTATTACTTCAATTTCACTGTTTACAAAGCCGTATTCAGGAGCTTTTTCAACAACTATCCGCCTGTCCCCTTCATCATGTTTTCCGTTAAGCAGAACATGCACAGGGACATCATAGTTATTTAAAACAAACTTTTTTGGCACGTCATGAACTTGACCGTCTGTAATAATAACAACCGAGGATATGCGTTCTTTTGGCAGGTTTTTCAGCGTTTTTTCAATAGCATTAAAAAGTCTGGTTTCATTATAAGGGCTTTCTTTTCCAACTCTTTTTGTAATGACTTTAATATTGCCTAAGTCTTTAAAAGCAGATAATAGCTGTTTAGAAGCCATTTCTGTTCTAGCTCCTCGTTCACCTGCGGACTGGCTGGGGCTTTCGTCCAGCACCATAACAGCAATATCTGGAAGAGTTTCCCCCATTTCCTTAACTTGAAACAAAGAAAAAATAGCTATAAAAAACACCGCCAAAGGAAAGCTATACCAACGAAAGTGTCCTTTTTTCGCTATGCAACAGTAAAGAATCCCAACCATAAACAGTGCAATAAATATATATGCTGTTTGAAGCTCAAGCGGTAAAAATGATTCAATATGCAATGCAGAATATTCACTCATCATGGATTCATTCCACTTGCAAAATAATCGCCTGCAACAGCATATATCATCAGATTTATACCAAAACCGAAGGTCTGTTTTTTATTTATAGGAGTTTTTGCCCATATTTCTGTCAGATTACTATTTGCGACAAGAAACGAAACCTTATTCACACCAACCGTTGAAGCCCATATATTTCCTTTCGTATAATAGTCTGGAAAGCTCTCGAACTTATAAAAAGTTTTTAACAGTAGATGCTTTGATGAAATTTTTTCCCAATGAGTTTTTTCTATCCCATCAATCAGCTTCTCTAAGGCTTTGTGAGTGAATACGTTTTCTTGTTCTGAGATATTAAAAAGAATTATTCCGCCTTTTTTAACGTATCTTTTTATTTTGCCTTTCAGTACAGGACTTAAGGCTTTTCCTGTCAAATGCCAGTAAACAACAGGAAAAAGCAACATAGAATCAGTTTCGATATCAATGGCTGCAGGCGGTTTTATTTCTATTTTTGTGTACATAGACACAGCTTTGCTAAGGTTTGCAAGACCTGCATAGCTTGCTTTATCTATTTGATTATTTCCTGTTTGAATGTACCCAATTCTATTTTCCTGCATTAATTTGACTTCATATGCCTGCACATTTGCAGGAAGCATTGAAAATATAAAACCAAACAATATGATGGCTTTTTTAAAAGATACAGGGACTTTATACATAGAAAACGAAACAAACAAATCTAAAGCTGTAAGTATAAAAGCCAGCATTAACAAATATGGTTTATATTCAACAAGCTGTTTTACATCGTTAAATGTTTTATGCTTAACACCAAACGGTATTTTCAATGGTTTTAGATTTAAATACACAGAAGAATCTCTAGGAGTTACCTCAAGAAAGCGTTTCATCATTTGCATATAAAAACCAGATAAAGGCAAATCCGACCATTCAGGCGAGGCTGTTACATGAACCAGCACCAGCCAGCCTTTTCCTGATTTTTTCGCTGTAACCAAAGGAGTTTTATCGTCAAGTTTAGCCCATATTTCTGCATTAACTACAGAATCTGGTTCTGCAACAAGTATTTTTTCAATATGAATTTTCAAAGGAGTTGCAAGCTCTTTTAGTTTTCCTGAAACCTTTATGCCTGTATCAGCAGAAATATGAAAATTGCTATGAAGTTTTATAGGCAATAGAGAATTGTTTTTAAGGTTTTCTCCTGCAAAATTCACAAGAACTCCGCCTTTTTTCACCCAATTGTCGAGAACAATTTCTTCGCTTTCAGAAAAAGAAACCGTACCGTCAACGGCTATCATTTGTAGCTTTTGCTCATCAAAATAATAGTTAGATATTTCAGCAAACGGAGCAAGAGCCTGCTTTATATAATATACGCCGTCAAGCAAAGGTATTTCGCTTTGTTTTCCGATTAATCCGACTTTTAATTGATTGTATTCAGGTATGAGATTGATTTTGTTGTGATTTTCCAGCTCAATCCATGCGATGTCTTTGGCAAGTTCTGGTGGAAAGTCAAGAAAGACCTCTGCTTTGCCTTTGCCAAAACCATATTCAAGATAATGATGCTGAACTATATGATTGTGTCGGTCAAAAACCTTAAACCACAGCCGTTCAACAGGAGTTTTGCTATCCGCAGCCCTTAAAGCTGATATTTTAAGGCGGCTGTGTTTCCATTCAGGTTTTAACAATAAGCGTGCAGGAGCATATAAAGCAGGTGAAGCTTTTGTTTTTACTCCAAGATTTTTTAAAGCTGTTTTGATATGTTTGCTATCTACTATAAATTTTGTTTCAATAGATTCTGCCGTTATTATTTTAAGTTTTCCGAATCTTCTTAAATTATCAATTAGATTTTCAGTTGAATCATCAATGCTATCAAGACCATCGCTTATCCATACTGTATTTGCACCATTGTTAAATATTTCAGAATCAGCAATATCTTGAAAAGTTTTTAAAGCAATATTTCTGTTCGTTTTCATAGCAGACGGCTGAATTGATAAAAGCACAGAACGAGCTTTGTTTGCACTCATCAGCCCTGTTTTTTCACTAGTTTCAGCGGTAAGAAGCAACAGAACAGGACGTTTATTTGCTATTGCATAATCGGTTAATTTTACAGCCGTTGAAATGCGTTTTTCCCAGTCTTTGACAGAGGTTTGTCCGTTGTCTATTACTAGAATAAAAGGGGTTTTTGTTCCGTATGTTTCAACAGTCATGTTGACAGGGCGAGACAATCCTACAATAACCAAAGAAACAATAAACAGCCGTAAAAGAGTCAGCCATGCAGGAGTTAAAGGCGGTTCTCCATCAAGAGCTGTAATACCAAAAGACAATATAGGAATGTCTTCATTTTTCCTGCGTTCAGCTTCTTTAACAGGAGCAAACCTTAGCAAAAGCCACAATGGAGGTAAAAAATAAAGGGCATTTAATATTACAGGTGATATAAATAATAAATCACTCATTTAATTAAAGCCTTGTTGAAAAGAAAACATTATTTTAGTAAATACCATAAAAAGATTAAAGGTTCATTATGAAAACAGTAACTAAAATAACTGAACAAAAATGGATAAAATCCACTGCAACAGTGGCGGTTATGAATGCTTTGACAGCAGATGGAGCTGTAGCTCGTTTTGTAGGAGGGTGTGTTCGCAATGCTTTGCTGAATTTAGCTGTGAGTGATGTAGATATTGCTACAGATTCTTTGCCAGAAGAAACTGTAAAATTGCTTGAAAAGGCAGGAATCCGAGCCGTTCCTACAGGTATTAAACATGGAACTGTAACAGCTGTTATTGGGAAAAAATATTTTGAAATAACAACTCTTCGCAGTGATATTAAAACAGACGGCAGACATGCAGAAGTTGCTTTTTCTAAAAGCTGGACAGAGGACGCAAAACGCAGAGATTTAACAATAAATACTTTTTTTGCTGACCTTGACGGGACGGTTTATGACCCTTTGGATTCTTTTGAAGATTTAAAAAACGGTGTTATACGTTTTGTAGGAAATCCGAAAAAGCGTCTTGAAGAAGACATACTAAGACTGCTGAGATTTTTCCGTTTTTATGCTTATTATGGACGTTCTATGCTTGATGATGAGGCTTTAGAAGTGTGTCGGGAAAAGGCTTTTAACTTAAAAAAGCTTTCAGGGGAGCGTATTCGTGATGAGCTTTTTAAAATCTTAAAAGCTCCTGACCCAAAAGCTGTTCTTTTGCTTATGCAAAAAAATGGGATTCTTGAGCATTTTCTACCAGAAGCAATAAACTTTGACCGACTGAATCAAATGGTTCAGCTTGAAAATACATATTTTGAAGCCGATGCTTTGCGGAGGCTTGCGGCGGTTTTTGGTTCGGCTGATATAAAAGAAACTGCTTTGCGGTTAAAGCTTTCCAACAAAGAAAAAAACAGGCTTATCGCAATTGTAACGTCCGATTTTTATCCTGAAACCGAAAAAGACATGCACCGATTTATTTATTACAACAGCAAAGAGCTGTTTATAGACCTTGTATTAATGAATCGAACTGATGACAAGTGGAAAGATATGCTGAAAAAAGCAGATGCTTGGCAGATTCCAATATTTCCAATATCAGGCAAAGACGCACAAGCAATTGGAATTACAAAAGGAATAGAAATAGGAAAAGCCTTAAAATCACTAGAAAAATGGTGGATAGAAAACGACTTTACAGCAGACAGAGAGCAGCTTTTAGAAAGACTGGCAGAACCAGCTTAAGCCTTATTATCTTTCTGTTCCAGCAAGAAGCATTGAGGCATAAATATTTTCTGCTTGGTGTATATCTTTTGCTCCTGCTTCTACCCCTGCATTTAACATTTTTGTTGTAGCTTCTATAGGTGCTGCAATTAGTCCAAGCTGGTCAGGCATAGAAGAAATAGTTGTACTTGTTTGATTGTTTAAGATTTTATCTGACATTGTTAACACTCCAATTTAAAAATAAAAACGACCGCCGAAAAATCGGCGATCGGGGTGTTCAAAAACCTTACCAATCTACAAGGCACAGCAGTCTTTAGCTCCGAAGAACTTGAACATACACTGCTATCACCCCGACCAAAATCAGGGTGATATGAAATGTTTTCACGGCTGCATATCCAGCCGAGATTAGTATAAGGAGTTTTGAAGCCCCGAAGCATGGATTTTGCCATACTCTGGATATAAGAGTAGAGACAGTATATAGAAACGTCAAGTTTGTTTTCTGAAGCAAAAAAGTTTCTTTAGTCTTTTTTTACATATTTAGATTTCACAAGATGTTTGAAAAGGACGAAACCTGAAGAACCATTTTTAGTTTTTATTCTTACCCACGAGGTTTTTGGAACTAAACCTGTTAGCCTTACTTTAGAGTACTTTTTCAAGGTTGATATAATACCAAAATGCAAAGACGGTCCTTTTCGGACATGCAAAAATTCGGACGTTGTTTGATAAATAAATTCGCTGTCTCCGTTTTCTGGCAAAGCAATAACTTTTATTTCTTCTTGCCGTACGATTTCCAAAGATTTTTTAGTTTTTATTTCATCGTCTCTAAAAGCATAAGAAAAAGCACCGCTAATTATTGCAATCATTAAAATGGGAGCTAACTGCACAGCAAACGACCTGTTGAAAAAACGCCAGTTGTTTTTAAGTGTTTTTGTTTCTTTGCCTTTAAGTGGTGCTTTAAAGCTATTTATTTGATTAATATAAAACGGCGACTTGGTATATTTTCTAGCTTGCTCGGCAGTAGCTTTTGCGAGTTCAAATTCCCCTTGAGACTGAAAAGCTTTTGCTTGTTTTAAAAGCAGTCTGGAATTTATTGTCTTTGGTTTTCTTCCGCCAAGAAGATTCCTCCATAAAGTAGCAATAGTCAGTATAAATCCAAACGGCATTCCCCACCAACCTAGAACCCAAGTTTTAAAACTTGCTCGGATAGCTGCATTTTGAGCACAATCACTACAAAAAACGCCACTGATTTCTTTGGCTTCTGAGTGAAAATTATGAGATACAACCTCACGAAAAATCACAAACCTTGGCTGAGCCGTAACTTTTTTACACCATGAACAATTTTGCAAGGGAAGCTTTCCCAAAGGCTTTTGCGGTTTTTTATCAATATCATACGCATTGCGTTGCAATGGACTTCTTAAAACTTGATAAGCCTCGGATAACTGCATAAATTTATCTTCTGCACCTGCGTAAGAATTGCTGTCAGGGTGCAGTTGTTTGGCTTTTTTGCGGTAAGCTGTCTTAATCTGCCCTTGAGTGGCGTCAGTTTTAAGCCCTAATATGGAGTAATAGTTTTTTCTATCTTTTTGCGGAGGCAGCATTTGTTTTTACTCTTCACGCTTTTTTTTGATAAGACGATGCTTAACAAAACCAACTTGTCCATCTGATGTCATTACACGCACCCACAAAGATTGTGGAATTATTCCAGTTACATGAACTACAGCATTTTTTTCAACAATAGTCATAATATCATACTTTATATTCGGTCCGTAATATATATCAGTTTTGTCTTTAACCGTATGATAAGGCGTTTCTTTAGCAGAAAAAGGCAGTTCAAATACAGAATATTCTTCTGTAAAGCCATCAATTGAAATTGATGGTTCTTTTTCGGGTAAAAAACTTTTTAACTTATTTACATCAATAACTGCAAATAAAACGGCAGTCAATAACACTGCAAACGGTACAAGCTGTAAATAGAATGAAAAACCAAATTTTTTCCATGAATCTTTAAGACGTTTTATTTTGCATTTGTTTAGTGCGGTGAGAAAATTTTGCACCTGTTTTCGTTCTTTATTACTTGTTCCAAATTTTCTTGCCTGTTTTGCAGAAGCTTTGGCAAAATCTGGTTTTCCATCAGCTAAAAAAGCTTTTGCCTGCTGCATTAATAATTCAAAGTTTTTGTTTTTAGGCTTTT
>DAOWDM010000256.1 GCA_030639035.1 Alphaproteobacteria bacterium | reverse complement strand
GTTTTTGTTAATAGAAATATGTCATTAAGCAATAGGTGTCTTTTGTTATTGTATGAAAGCGATAAAAGGGGGGCGTTTTTATCGGCTGTTATGTTGTGTAGAGCCTTAAATTCTTTTCCGAGTTCTAACAAGAATCTTGCGTTAAAATTATCTGTTTTTGATACTCTAGCAAAGTCTTCTTCTTCCTTAATAATCTTTATTACATCATAATTTTGTGCTAGTTTTTTAAGCATATAATGGCAATCTAAACTACTCACATCTTGCAAGCACTCATATTTGAAAATTATTGCTTCGTTAATAGGTGCAATTTCAAACTTTGAATTTAATATATTTGCTATATAAAAAAGCTTTTCTTGATACGATTGCATATATTCGTCCTTTAACTTTTAAGGCTATACATTTCACTTTCTGGAAAAAGTCTTTCATCATCATTAAAGGAAAAATCTATTATATATTTCTTTATACTAGCTTTTTTATTGCCTTCTTTTTTTAATGTTTTTTCTTTAACAGTACAGTATAGATTCTTTTGTGAAAACTCACTTATAGGCTCATTTCTAGCTAATTCTTGTAATTGTTCATCTAAAACCTCAGCATAATATTTTTTCGTTGTTTCTTGGTCTGTAAATGACCAGCCGTCTTCTGTAGCCTTTAAGCCTTCTAATTTTAATATTTTCTTTTTGGTTTCTATTTTTTCACTTTCTTCAGAAACAAATGGATTAGAATAATAAATTCTTTCGTTACTACTTATAGAAAATGTTTCTTCTTTTATTCTATATTCCAATTTATCAACTTCATCTAACAAACAGTTTGTAAGATTTTCAACGTATTTATGATTGTCAGGGTTTTTTGCAATTTTTACATCAATAGGCTCTTTTGCATTTTCAAGAATATTTTTAATATCATTTTTATTTTCTTTTTTTGATTTTAAAAAATTCAGAGTTTTATCTGATATAGTTTTTACTATTATCCAAGAACTTGTTCCTATTATTCCAGAAAGAGCATACTCATCAACAGAGGCTATTGCTTGAAGAACAAATTCAATTTCCACACAGCCTTTTTTTATAGGCTTTACATCAATTTCTAACTGTTCTTCTTTAATTCCAATGTCTTTTGATATGCTTTTTATTAGGCTGTTGAAAGCTGTTATAGACTCTATAAACTTATCTGAACTCATGCGGTGTTTTTCAAGTTTAACACCGCTATAATCCAATATTATAGATTGACTTGATTTTATTATATCTGACTTAGTAGCAATCATTTCATTATGTCTTTTCATTACATCTTTAGCGTACAAACCATTTTACAGATTTTTTAAATACAATCAAAAGGTTCTGTTGTTCTTCTATCTGAATCTGTACTATATGGTCTTATTTTGGTAACCTATTTTTTGCTCTGGTGCTAGAAAAGCCTTGCGACTTTGTTTGCCGTATATGAAAAACTCTAGTAAGAACCTTGTTTTTTGAAACATGCTACGGTTACCAGTTGCCTTAAATGTTCCTGAAAAAAAACAATTTAATCTGCGACTACAAAAATTTGACTTCGTATACCGATAAACAAAACGCAACATGTAGAGATTTAACAGCCCCTACCTATCAATAACTTTTTTAATTTGATTGACCATAGGAAAGAAAAGCATAATATCGTCATAGTGATTAGTTCGGATTTCATCAACTACGGACAGCCAAATCATTTTATATGTGTTATGCAGCAATTCAAATTTTATGTTTGTTAAGGGAATTGATTGCTTTTTTATGTAGAGTTTTATTTGTTGTGGCAATGACTCTGCCGTCATTGTTTTTTGTTAATTTTGAGCCTGACCAATCTGTTATTATTCCTCCTGCTCCTTCTATCACAGGGATAAGGGCTGCAAAATCATAAAGTTCTAAGCCTGCATCGCAAACAATGTCTACAAATCCCATAGATAAAAGTCCGTAAGCATAACAGTCAGCACTATAGCGAACTAATTTAACTTCATCTGCAAGGGCATTAAATATAGCCGCATCTTTGCCTTTGAATCTTTTTGGTGCTGTTGCATAAAGCACAGATTTTTCAATAGAAGAGCAATCACGAACAGAAATAATTCCGCCATTAAATCTGGTTTTTTGCCCTTTTACGCCAATCCAACGCTCGTTTGTTATAGGCTGGTTTATAATGCCAAGAACATAATCATTATTATGCATCAAAGCAATTAAAGTACCGAAAGAAGGCTTCCCTGTAATAAAGGATTCTGTTCCATCTATAGGATCTAAAATCCATACATATTCCGCATTCTCATTTTTATTTGGAAACTCTTCTCCTATTATTCCATGAGAAGGGAATTCTCTTTCAATAATTTCTCTTATCGCTAGTTCTGACTTTTTATCTGCAATAGTTACAGGGCTATCGTCTGCTTTGTCATCAACTGTGATAGGCTTGCGGAAATATTGCTTAATAACTGAAGCACTAGCATCTGCCATTTGTTCAGCTATTTTGATATAATCACTATAGTGAGAGCTTTCAATCATTACTTAGTATGTTGTTCCAAAGCTTTTTTTATTACTGCTGGGGCAAGTTTTTTATTTCTTGCCTCTATGATTGTTTTACGAGCTTGTTCTTGTCGCTGTTCAATTGTTAAAGTGTTTTCTCTTTCTTTTATCTTGAAAAAACTTCCCATTGCACGATCGAATATGTTGGTCAAATCTCGTATTTCACCTGCTTTAATACATTCATCAGGGCTATGCATGGTTTTGCAAACAAGACCGAAATCAAGAGCGGCTGTTTTGCAAACTCCTTCTGCTACAAGATATCTGGTATCAGTAGCACCTCCGCCAAAACTTTTTTCTGGTTTAATACCTGTTGTAGCTTCTATTGCATCTGTAAAAACTTTTGTAAACTTGCCTTCTTTTGATTTACATGGCTCGATTACGAATGGGTCAAGTTCTGCTGAAACTGAACTTTCAAATCCCTTAGCAACTTTTTCAATTCTGCTTTCTACTTCTGTAAATAGAGAGCCTGACTCATAGTTTGTATTGAAACGGAAGTTGTATTTTATTCTTCCATTCTCGCTATTAGGCGTGTCTTTTTGTTCACCTTTTTGTTCAAGAGAAACTTTAATTTCACGTTCTTTTGAGTCTTTAGTTAGTTCTTTACGCAAATTAGCAAGAGTTTCATCAGCCGTTTGTCCGTCTGCAATTTTTATTTTAAGACAAGCTTCTGCTTCACCTGGAGCAATATTTTCAGCAATAAATCCAGATTGAAGACCAACAAATTCTGCATCAGACTCTTTTTTTAATCTTGAGACCAAGTCTGAAAGATGCGGTATTGCATTGTTAGTTAAATCTTTGAAGGCGGAATGTCCCTGCTTGCCAATTACATTTAAAGTTACATTTACAAAGCCAGCCTCGTCAGCTTCTTTAGAAAGAGTTTT
>DAOWDM010000050.1 GCA_030639035.1 Alphaproteobacteria bacterium | reverse complement strand
GTCATCCTGGACTTATTCCAACAGTAAGAGGGCTAGATGCTTTTAAATGGGCTATATATGACAAAAAGCCACTGGGAATAACTCTTCATTTCATAGACAAAGAAGTAGATGCAGGAGAACATATTTTTTCTATGAGAACTCCTGTTTTTGCAAGCGACACTTTAGAAAGCCTTAGCTTGCGTCATTATATGAATGAACTTCATATCCTTATTAACTATAAGAAGCATCTAAAAAACAGAAACAAGCCACTTTTTCCAAAAAATGTAGGTAAGGCACATATGAGAATGTCTGCCGAAAAGGAAAAAACCATGCTTAACACTTTTCCTGAATATATTTATGAATTTTCCAAACAAAAACGGGAATTAAGTTAATGTCTAAAAATTTTGCTATTACTGGAGTGGCTGGATATATCGCTCCACGTCACTTAAAAGCTATAAAAGACACTGGAAACAATCTTGTAGCAGCGTTTGACCCTCATGATTCTGTTGGAGTTATGGACAGCTATTTTTACGATGTTGCTTATTTCAAAGAATTTGAAAGGTTTGACCGCCATATACAAAAGCGTCGGCGAGGCTTAGAAGAAGAAAAAATACATTATGTATCAATCTGCTCACCTAATTATGTACATGATGCACATGTTTATTTTGCAATGCGAATTGGAGCAGATGCTATTTGCGAAAAACCTCTGGTTATAAATCCATGGAACTGCGACTTTTTAGAAGAAATGGAAGCTGAACGAGGCAGAAAAATTAATACTATCTTGCAACTACGCCTTCACCCTGCGGTAAAGGCTTTAAAGGAACAATACAGCTCTGAACCAAAAGGAGCAAAACACGAGATAGACCTTACTTATATTACATCTCGCGGGAAATGGTATTTGTATTCATGGAAGGGTGATTTTACCAAATCAGGAGGGCTGGTTACAAATATAGGTGTTCATTTTTTCGATATGCTGACATGGATGTTTGGCTCTGTTGAAAGAAATGTTGTTCATGTTGACAAGCGTACTAAAAGCAGTGGTTATCTAGAGCTGGAAAGAGCAAAAATCAGATGGTTTCTTTCAATAGACAATGAAGACTTGCCAAAAGAATGTCATAAAGAAAAGAAAACAACGTTCCGTTCAATTTTAATTGACGGCAAAGAAGTTGAGTTTTCTGGCGGTTTTACAGACCTCCATACTGAATCATACAAAGAAATTCTAGCTGGCAGAGGCTTTGGAATTAAAGACTGCAAACCTTCAATTCAGCTGGTTCACGATATCAGAATGGCTGACGTTAAACCTGACATAGAAACCATGCACCCTTTTGCAAAAAAATATTTCACAGAGTAAAATTTCATGCTTCTAGCAAAAAAATCGATTCTTTTCATTTATGGTTCTGTGTATGACCCTTATAAAACGCACCGCTCATCTGTTGTAAATTTTGCTACAGAATTTTTAAAGCAGGGATACAAGCCTATCTTTGTTGATATTTGTGCAAAAGGCGGGGTAGAGCTTATAGTCAGCCTTGTACAGGATAGAAACATAGCGGCTGTTTACTGTGAACAAGGGTGGGGACTGGATATTCCTGTTAACAATGGTGGTATGCTACGAAATTTGTATGAATTACTCGCAAAGCCTGTATTTGCTCATATTCGCGAGTATCCGTATTATCCATGGCTTGTTCCAAAAATTACGAATGACTGTTATAATTGGCATGTTTTTCACGCTGAACAGTCATGTGTAGATTTAGCTCATAAAATGGCAAATTTAAAGGGTCATCATGACGTTATGAGAATCGTAGCTCAAGTTACAGGTTATGACTATGATGCTGCTCATAAGCCATTAAAAGACCGCCCTATAGATTTTTTATATGTTGGCTCTTATAAAAATCCGATGAAAATCCGAGATGAATTTGCTACAAAATCTGGTGATATGCTGAAAGTTTTTGATGCTATTGTTGATGAAAATGTTATGGACGAATATGTCCCATCATGGCGTGCTACAGAAAAAATACTTCCTCAATATGGATACGAATTTAATCCTGCAGATTCCAAAATACAGTTTCTATTGTTTATGACTATGAAATTTATTTGTCAGTACAGACGCAAGCTAATGTTTAGCAAGCTTGTAAAGTATCCGCTTTATCTTGTTATGGCTCATGAAAAACCTGATGTTAAGTTTCACCCTGATACAGTTATAAAACCACCTATGAATTTTCCTGAAACAATGAAATTGTACGAACAGGCAAAATCATTGATAGTATGTCAACCTCATTTTCCTAACTCAGTAAGCGAGAGGACGCCATCTGCTATGTATCGAGGAACTGCTGTAATCACGAACACAAACACAACGGTTGAAGAATTTTTCACTCCAAACAAAAACATCTTAGATCTCAACCATGATTATTCTAATCTTGGTGAGAAAATGGAAATGGTGAAAGATTATGCGTTTGCTCAGGAAATGGTTGAAAACGCCCGAGACTTTGTATCAAAAGAAATGTCCCCTGAAAAAGCAACAAGAAAAATTATGAAAACTATGGGACTGAAGCCTTTACTTTAAGCATTTAAAGTTTGATATTATTAAGCACTGCTAGTGAAATAAGGAAGTCATCATGTTTACTTACAAGCTTAATGAGAAAGAAAAACACGCCCTCGCGAATCTGCTGATTACACTAGCTGCAAGTGACGGTGATTTTCAGGAGGAAGAACGAGAAATAATAGTCACATATGCATCAAGTTTAGGTTCTGATGTCTCTGCAGACAAATCTTCACGTTCAATAAAAGAAATATGTAGCGACTTTTCAAGCTATCAGTCTCGAATCATTGCTTTGCAAAAACTAATGGAACTTTCTGTCTCTGATGATTTTTTCCATGAAAACGAAATAAAGCTGATAATGGAAATTTCAAAAAATATGGGTCTTACAGAAGAAATTCTGGTCGAAGTAGAACAGTGGGCTAGAAATTATATGCATATATGCAAACAGGGAAAAGACATGCTGACACAACTTTCTTAATCAAAGAAACCTTTTCGTTTAGCTTGAATATAGCATAAAATATTCAAACAAAACACTGTTGAGGAAAAAATTGCTTTTTGACAAAAACAGCTTGTTTTTACTTCTAATTTACGTTACGATGCCTTGTAAACTAATTCAAGAGAGCTGTTATGGGAAACAAAAAATCATTAAAAAATGCTTTTGATAAAAAACTGGCTGAGGCTGTGGAAAAATCCACTGTTCCAATAAAGCTTGACGTTCCTTTTAAACTTTTAGGAACAGATGAAGAAAAACATCGTCTTGCTCAAATTGTTAACAGGATTGCAAAAAGTGAACTTGGCAAAGAGACTTTGGAAACTGCTGCAAAAGATGGATATACGCTTGATTTTGTTCAAGATGAAGGCAGCAGAGGCGGTTGTGATAACAATAAGAAAGCACTTTCTCTTAATCCAACATTTTCTGATGAGGTGCTAGCTGGAACTCTTGCACATGAAGCTCGTCATG
>DAOWDM010000057.1 GCA_030639035.1 Alphaproteobacteria bacterium | reverse complement strand
TACAAATAATTACGGCATGGAAATAGCAATGGATTTTGCTATTCAATGTGCACCAGATCACCCATGGATAAAAGAACACCCTGAATGGTTTTTATTCCGTCCTGATGGAACAATTCAGTATGCTGAAAATCCTCCTAAAAAGTATGAAGACATAGTCAATGTTAATTTCTATTGTTCTAATGCAGAAGAATTATGGGACGAAATGCTGGATACAGTGTTGTTTTGGATTGACTGCGGAGTAAAGATTTTCAGGGTAGATAATCCTCATACAAAGTCTGTTCCTTTTTGGGAGTGGCTTATAAGAAAGATTACATGCAATTATCCTGATGTTCTTTTTCTGGCAGAAGCTTTTACAAAACCTCCGATGATGAGAATGTTGGCAAAGGTTGGCTTTTCCCAGTCTTATACCTACTTTACATGGAGAAACGATAAACATTCACTGACAGAATATCTTAAAGAGCTTACGCATTCTGAATCAAAAGAACTTACAGCACAGCGTACTTATACAGAGAGCGTTGAATACATGCGTCCTAATTTCTTTGCAAATACGCCTGATATTCTGCCGTTTTTCCTTCAACAAGGAGGGCGTACTCCGTTTATAATTAGATTAACTCTAGCAGCTACTCTTTCAAGTCTTTATGGGATTTATAGCGGTTTCGAGCTTTGTGAAGGAGAGGCTGTTGCAGGAAAAGAGGAATACTTAAATTCCGAAAAATACGAATACAAAGTATGGGATTGGGATAGACCAGATAACATCAAAGGCTTTATTACAAACATTAATCGTATTCGCAAAGAGAATCCTGCTTTGCATGAAATGGATAATTTGAAATTCTGTTACTCATCAGATGATAATGTTCTGTTTTATGGAAAAATGACTCCTGACCGTAGCAATATGGTTTTCGTTATAGTGAATCTTGACCCGAATGCAGCTCATAGTGCTGATATTGAATATCCGCTTTATGATATGGGGATTCCTTGGTGGGGCAGATTCAAAGTCGAAGATTTGCTTTCAGGGGGTTCTTTTGAACAGCGTGGAAGCAGGCAGAATATACATCTGTATTCAGCAGGAATGCAGGTTGCTGTTTATCGAATTACTCCAATAGACCGCCTGTAGAATGTAAAATAAAAAATGTCAATATGTTGTGTAAGGCATGGTTGAAAGCTTGTGCTTTTTACAACATATTGTAGTATGTTCTTCATATTAAACTTGTAGTTTATTTAAAAAATAGGGTATATTGACCTCTTGTTATTAATCAAGAAGTTGTTTTGGCGTGCCTGAATTTGAGTCCTCACATAATATATCTGACTGTATATGCAAAGATGCGACAAAAGCTGTCTTGCGTATGGTTGGGGAATATATAAAAACTAACAATAATATATCTATTTCATGCACAGAACTTGGAAAAAAGCTGATAAATAACAATCAAAATGCAGAAGTCCGAGTCTTTGACGGAGAGCAAACTAATACATCTATTTTTGTTGGCGAAGACATTGTTATCAAGATTTATCGCAATGTATCTTCAGGTATGCACCCAGAAGTCGAAATATGCCGTTACATGACAGAAGTTGCAGGCTTTAAAAATTCCCCTCCTTATCTTGGTAAAGTTGAAACAATAGGTGCTGATGGAGAAACAGCAACTTTGGCAATTTTACAGGGATTTGTAAAAAATCAAGGTGATTGCTTTTCAAATGCAGTCAAATATTTAGAGTCTTGTTTTGATGATTCAGATGTGAATCATACAGCTTTTCTTGATAGAATAAGGGTTTTAGGGATTCGCACAGCAGAAATGCACAAGGCGTTTGCTTATGGTGGAAATGCTGCTTTTGAGCCTGAGCTTGTTACTGAAAAAGACGTGCAGTTATGGGTAAAAAGAGTAAAAAATCAGGCAGTAGAAGCGAAACTTGCACTTGAAAATTTTGCTGGAGATACTCCTAAACAAGTTAAAGACCTTCTATCCAATTG
This sequence comes from Alphaproteobacteria bacterium, assembly GCA_030639035.1. Classification (GTDB taxonomy): domain Bacteria; phylum Pseudomonadota; class Alphaproteobacteria; order DAOWDM01; family DAOWDM01; genus DAOWDM01. The sequence goes on along the minus strand of DAOWDM010000057.1, from coordinate 8,267 downwards.
GGGCAAGATTATATCAAAAATTGATGACTTTACTCCAACTGAATTAAATATAGTAAAAACTCGCTGTCATTGTGATTATCATCTTGGACAAGTTATTGCTTCTGATGGTGATTTTTACATTCTTGATTTTGAAGGCGAACCTATACGTTCTGTGAAAGAGCGTCGTGAGAAGCAATGTCAGCTAAAAGATGTTGCAGGTATGGCTAGGTCTTTTAACTATGCCTCATGGGCAGCTCTTTTTGCTTATGCAGAAAAATATAAAAAGCCTTTTAATGAACTTTTGCCATTTGTTGAGGATTGGGAAAAGCAGGCAGTTGATGCATATCTTGAAAGTTATCAAAAAGCTATCAAGGGCTGTCAATCTTATCCAAAAGATGATATGACTGCACGTGAACTTTTTGATATGTTTGTGCTTGAAAGAGCTCTTTATGAGATTGTTGGTGAAATTGTTAACAGACCAGATTGGCTACGTATCCCTGTGCAAGGTGTATGTCAAATAATTGGAATTAAATAGAAAGTAATAAGAGGAGTTTCTGATGAAAAATGTTCTTGACCGCATGATTGTTGAAGCAATTGTTTCAGGTGATTATGGTGATCCTTTCGCAGTCTTGGGTATGCACCATGGGCATGATGACAATGAACTGCTGGTAAGGACTTTTCAGCCAGAGGCAAAACATGTTTTTCTTGTAAATGGTGATACTGGTGAAGAAATAGCAGAATTTGAAAAAATTGATGGTGCTGGTTTTTTCCAAGTTGAGTTGGGTAGAGGGGGAGAAAAATTCCGCTACAAGCTAAAACTTCATCAATATTCAGGTGATGTTGTTGAAATTGAAGACCCTTATAGATTCCATTCTGTACTTGGAGAACTTGACGTATATTTGTTCGCTGAAGGTCGTCATTTAGATATATATGACAAGCTCGGTGCTCATCTTACTGAAATAGATGGTGTAAAAGGTGTTTCATTTGCAGTTTGGGCTCCTAATGCAAAGCGTGTTAGTGTCGTCGGTGGCTACAATAATTGGGACGGACGAGTTCACCCTATGCGTCTTAGAGTCGGTTGTGGTATATGGGAAATATTCATTCCTAATATTGGTGAAGGTGAGCTTTATAAATATGAAATAAAAGGAGAAGATGGAAAACTGCGTGCATTAAAATCTGATCCGTTTGCATATTATTCAGAAAAAAGACCATCTACTGCTTCTGTCGTTTATAACCTTGACCGTTATGAATGGAAAGACAATGACTGGATTGAAGAGCGTCAGAGAATTAACAGATTCGATGCTCCAATTTCTATATACGAGGTTCATCTTGGTTCATGGAGACGCAACAGTCTCGAGGGGCTTCGTTATCTTACATATCTAGAGCTTGCAGACGAGCTTGTTCCTTATGTAAAATCTCTTGGCTTTACTCATATAGAGCTTCTTCCTGTAACAGAATATCCGTTTGATGGTTCTTGGGGCTATCAGACAACAGGAATGTTTGCTCCGACAAGTCGTTTTGGTACACCTGACGATTTCCGTGCATTCATAGATGCATGTCATGCTGAAGGTATAGGTGTGATTCTTGACTGGGTTCCTGGGCATTTTCCTAAAGATGCTCATGGTTTAGCAAGTTTTGACGGCTCTTGTCTTTATGAGCATCAAGATACTCGTCAAGGTGAGCATATGGACTGGGGAACAAAGATATATAACTTTGGACGTGCTGAAGTAAGTAATTTCCTTTCGGCTAGTGCATTGTTCTGGCTTAAGAAATACCATATTGATGGTTTGCGAGTAGATGCCGTTGCTTCAATGTTGTATTTGGATTATTCACGTGAAGATAATAATTGGATACCGAATGAGAATGGCGGTAATGAAAATATCGAAGCAATTGCTTTCATTCGTCGTGTAAACGAGTTGGTGTTTGAACAAGACATAGGGGCAACTACTTTTGCAGAGGAATCAACCGCATGGCCAATGGTTTCACGTCCTACATATATGGGCGGTTTGGGCTTTGGCTTTAAGTGGAATATGGGCTGGATGAATGATACTCTTGAATATATGAAAGAAGACCCTATTCACAGGCGTTATCATCATAACAAACTGACGTTTGGACCTATTTATGCTTTTAACGAGAATTTTGTGCTTCCTTTATCTCATGATGAGGTTGTTCATGGAAAAGGTTCGCTATTAAACAAAATGCCTGGAGACCGTTGGCAGAAATTTGCTAATTTGAGATGTTATTACGGCTTTATGTTTACTCACCCAGGTAAAAAACTATTGTTTATGGGGGCGGAATTTGCTCAGGACAGGGAATGGATGGCAAATGAAAGTTTAAGCTGGCATCTTCTTAATGACCCTATGCACAAAGGGATTCAGTCTCTTATTCGTGATTTGAACTCTGTTGTTAAATATACACCAGCACTTCATGAGCGTGATTTTGATGGAGACGGATTCGAGTGGATTGATTACAATGATGCTGACAACAGTGTGGTTTCTTATATCAGGCGTGGACATGACAATGATGATTATGTTGTTGTTATTAGTAACTTTACTCCAGTTGTTAGGCATAATTACCGTGTAGGAGTTCCTGAAGGTGGTTTCTTTTCTGAAATTTTAAATACAGATGCTGAAGAGTATGGCGGCAGCGGTGTAGATAATAAGGGAGGAGTAACGGCAAGTAACGATGGGTGGAATTATCGTTCCCATTCGCTTAGTTTGACGTTGCCTCCGCTTGCTACGATTGTTCTTTCCCCTTCTTCACGCTAGTTTTTAAGAAGAAACAAAGGATTTTAAATGGCACTTATTAAGTCACGAGTTCAATCAGGTAATCCGTATCCATTGGGAGCTACTTGGGACGGAAAGGGAGTGAATTTTGCACTGTTTTCAGCTCATGCTGAAAAAGTAGAGCTTTGCCTGTTTGATGAAAAAGGGCAGAACGAAATACAGCGTATAAAAATGCCAGAATATACTGATGAGGTATGGCATGTATATCTTTCAGATATTCGTCCTGGGCAATTGTATGGGTATCGTGTTTTTGGTCCTTATGCACCACATCGTGGACACCGTTTTAACCATAACAAGCTTCTTCTTGACCCTTACGCTAAGGCTCTGCATGGAAAAATGCAGTGGACAGATGCTCATCTTGGGTATCGTGCAGGTCATGCAAAGGCAGACCTTTCATTTGACAGACGCAACAATGCTCGTTTTATGCCTAAATGCAAAGTCGTCGACACTGCCTTTTCTTGGGGGAGCGACAGAAAACCTAAAACGCCTTGGAATGAAACAATAATTTATGAGGCTAATGTTCGTGGTCTTACTATGTTGCGTCCTGATATTCAAAGAAACCAGAGAGGTACATTTTTAGGCGTGTCTATGCCAGAAATGATAAAATATCTGAAGGATTTGGGAATTACTGCTATTGAGTTTCTTCCTATACAGGGATTTCTTGGCGACCAGCATCTTGTAGGTAATGGACTTAATAATTATTGGGGTTACGATACTATATCTTATTTTGCTCCAGAACCTCGATACATGATGAATGGTGATGTCAGTGAATTTAAAACTATGGTTCAAGTTCTGCATGATGCAAATATCGAGGTCATTCTTGATGTCGTTTATAATCATACGGCAGAAGGAAACCATATGGGACCTACCCTTTCTTTCCGTGGAATAGATAACTTGAGTTATTACCGTTTGGTGGAGGAAAATCATCGTTATTATGATGACACGACTGGTTGTGGGGCATCTTTTAATGTTGACCACCCTCGTGTTTTGCAGCTTGTTATGGACTCTTTACGTTATTGGGTAGAGGAAATGCACGTTGACGGTTTCAGGTTTGATTTAGCAACATCTCTAGCTCGTTCACGAAAAGGTTTTAGTCAGGGGGCTGGCTTTCTTGATGTCATAAGGCAAGATCCTGTTCTTCAGGGAGTAAAGCTTATTGCAGAACCTTGGGACTTAGGTCTTGGAGGCTATCAAGTTGGAGCTTTTTCTCCAGGCTGGGCAGAATGGAATGACCGTTACAGAGATACTGTACGGAGCTTCTGGCGTGGAGATGAAAGACAAATTCCAGAAATGGCAAGCCGTATAACTGGCTCAAGTGATATTTTTGACCACAGAGGGCGTAGACCTTGGTCTAGTGTGAATTTTATTACTGCTCATGATGGTTTTACTCTAAACGATATGGTTAGTTATAACGGAAAGCACAACCTTGCAAATGGTGAAGAAAATCGTGATGGTACTGATAACAATCGTAGCTGGAATTCAGGTGAAGAAGGAAAAACGGATAGTCTTAAAATAAAAGAGTTTCGCAGACAGAGAATGCGTAATTTCATGGCAACACTGCTTCTTTCTCAGGGTACACCAATGATTGTTGCAGGAGATGAATTCTGCCGAACTCAACAGGGGAATAACAATCCTTATTGTCAGGATAACAAAATAAGCTGGTTGGATTGGCATGGAATTGACGATGATGATGTGGAAATGATAGAGTTCGTGCGTTTCCTTATCGATTTGCGTAAAAAACACCCTGTTTTCAGGCGAGAGCATTTCTTCAAAGGCAAAACCATCAGTGGAACTCAATATAAGGATATTGTCTGGTATAATCCTGATGCTAAGGAAATGACAAATGAAAACTGGAGTGCTCATTATGCACGCAGTATTTCATTTCTTTTGTCAGGTGCTGCTGGTGAAACAGGCGAGCTGACTCATGGTGAAAAGGTTTCAGATAAAAATTTCTTTTTTATTCTTAATGCTCATCATGAAGTTATAAAATGGAAACTGCCTACTTCTCGTGATTTTTTGCCTTGGAGGCTTGTTTTTGATACATCAAATATGGAAGCAAAGAGAGGTAAAATTATTGATGGCGGAGAAATTTCTGTAAAGCCAAGGTCGTTTGTTCTTCTTGAGTCTCATATGCGTGATGATGATGTTCCAGATTTACACCCTGATGTTTTAGACAGGATTGAAAAATTTGCAGGCTTTTTGGTTGAGAAAAAATCTGGAAAAGGCTTAAAAGGTGCAGACAATGAGTCAGAATAAAAAACTCACAGAGCTTGAAAAACTTTCTGCTTTAGCTGGAATTATCCCTGAATACGAGAATCAGATGGGGCGGATATGTGTTGCTTCTACTGAAACTAAAAGAGCAATGCTTGCTGCTATGGAGCTTCCTGCCGATGATGAGGAAACTGCTGCTGAAACTGCTCGCATGCTTAATGAAAAACCATGGAAACGTATGCTTCCGCCTGTAAAGGTAATTCGGGTAGGGCAGGCGGTCAAAATTCCTGTTACTCTTCCATCTGGAATGGATAACGAAGTTCTTTCATGGTCTTTGGAAGAAGAAAACGGAAAAATATTTGATGAAAAAGTTTGCTTAAAAGAGCTTGCTGTCTTAGATGCAAGAGAAATAAGTGGTAGAAAACTGGAGCATAGAAAACTCTATGTTCCGATAATGTCGCCTATTGGTTATCATAAGCTTAGAGTTGATTTTATCGATGATACATATTCCAGTGGAGAAATGACTCTTATAATTGTTCCTAAAACTTGCTATGTGCCGCCTTCTCTTGAGAATGGCGGGCGTACTTGGGGCTTTCCATTGCAGGCTTATGCTTTGCGTTCAAACAGAAATTGGGGTATGGGTGATTTTACCGATGTTGCAAATATGGTTGAAATTGCAGGAGAACTTGGAGCAGGAACATTAGGAATAAATCCTGTAAATACTCTATTCCCAGAAAATGCTGCAAATGCTTCCCCATATGGTTCAAGCTGCAGGTTGTTTATTAATACGCTGTATATAGATGTCGAGGCTGTTCTTGAATTTGAAGAATGTAAAGAGGCTAAAAACTTAGCTGCTTCTAAAGAGTTCTCAGAAAAGCTTAAAAAAGCTCGTGATTCCGATATGGTTGATTACGAGACGGTTGCTTTTCTTAAAAACTCTGTTCTTGAGCTTTTATATAATGAATTTCGTAAAAAACATCTTGCGAGCAAACATACTGAACGTGGAGCTGAATTCCGTGCTTTTTGTGAAAAAGGCGGAAGAATGCTAAAAGGCGTTGCTACTTATCAGGCTTTGTCTGAAAAAATGGAAAATGGTTCTCAATGGCGAAAATGGTCTAAAGAGTATCAGGATTGTAATTCTAGTGCAGTAGCTGAATTTGTGGCTAGTAATGCTAAGCGTATTGAGTTCTTTATGTATATGCTATGGATTGCTGAGAGACAATTTGCAACTATTGGTGAGGCATGTTTAAATCATGAGCTTGCTATTGGACTTTATCAAGATTTAGCCGTTGGTGTTTTAGATTGCAGTGCAGAAACATGGATAGAACCAGAATTGTTTGCCAAGAATATTTCTTTGGGAGCTCCTCCAGATGAATGCAATCCGAAAGGTCAGGAATGGGGGCTTTCTCCTTTTTGCCCTATAACTCTTTATGATGAAGCATACAAACCGTTTATAAAAGTTATGCAGGCAAATATGAGAAATGCAGGAGCTTTGCGTATTGACCATACAATAGGCTTGTTGCGTTTGTTTTGGGTAATAAAATCTCAAGGAGCTGCTAGCGGTTGTTACGTTTCATATCCGCTTGATGATTTTTTAGGGATTGTAGCTTTGGAAAGTCAGCGTAGAAAATGCCTTGTAGTCTCAGAATGTCTTGGAGTTGTTCCAAAGTCGTTTCTAAAGAGCATTAGAGACGTAGGTCTTCTTCCTTTCCACCTTTTTTATATAGAAAGAGAAAAAGACCGTTCTTTTATTGCATCAAAGGATTATCCTGAAGCAGCTCTTTCGGTTGTTAGTTCGCATGACCTTGCAACGCTGCATGGTTTTTGGCTTGGACGTGATTTAGAACTTTTTGATAAGTTTGATTTATTCCTTACAGAAGAATCAAAACAGGAAGAATTTGAAGCCAGAGAAAAAGACAGAGAGCTGATTATAAAAGCTTTAACAGATGAAGGGTTTTTGTCTTCTGATGTAAAAATCGAGAAAAACAAAGTTCCCGATGGACTTGTTGAAGCTGCATACAAATTTTTAGCCAGTACAAAAAGCAAACTTGTCATGGTTCAGCTTGAAGATATTTTTGGGCAGATAGAGCAAATGAATCTCCCAGGGACATATCTTGAATACCCAAACTGGAGACGCAAACTTCCTGTAAAACTGGAAGACTTTTTAAGCCATGAACGTTTGCGTTTAGTATGTAAAAACATGAATGATGAACGGTTATAGATTAACAACTTCACTGTCATTCTGAAACTATACAAATAGTCATCTTGAATTTGATTCAGCATGACAGTTTGTTGTACTAAATCGCAATTGATACAGTTGCTTGAGTAGCTATTCCTTCTTTTCTGCCTGTAAAGCCTAGACCTTCTGTCGTTGTGGCTTTTATGCTTACTCGGTCATGTTCTGTTTCTAAAATTTCAGCCAGCTTTGCTTTCATTGCTGATTTGTGTTCAGCAATATGAGGAGCTTGACATATAATTGTTACATCAACATTTATTATCCTGCCGCCCATTGCTTTAATAAGTGAAACGGCATGACTTGCAAACCTGCATGATGAAACATTTTTCCAGCGTTCATCAGATGGTGGAAAATGGTTTCCTATATCGCCAGCTCCTATTGCTCCAAGCAAAGCATCTGTTACGGCATGCAAAGCAACATCTGCATCTGAATGACCTGCCAGCCCTTTGTCATGCGGAACAGAAACACCACAAAGCATTACAGAGTCTCCAGCTTCAAAAGCGTGAACATCAAAGCCATTTCCTGTTCTCGTTTCTGTAATATCAGAGCTTTTAGAAGCATGTAAAATATCTTCATAAGAAGTGATTTTAATGTTTTTTCTGCTTCCTTTTACCAGCACAACATTAAGTCCTGCAAATTCAGCTACAGAAGAATCATCAGTAAGACCTGCAAACTCTGCTATAGTAGCATCATCTGTTAGCTGCATATCTTTTACGGTCTCATGGGCTTTCATTATATCTTTGTATTTGAAGCCCTGAGGAGTTTGAGCTCTCCATAGATTTGAACGGTCTATAGTTTCTGTAATTCTCATGTTTTTTGAACGTTTAATAGTGTCGTTTAGCGGAATTGCTGGAATTGCACCTGAATTAGAATCAAGAGAACTAAGCACTCGATTTATTATACCTGTATCAACAAAAGGACGAGCTCCATCATGGATTAATACCGTGTCAGGATTAAGCTCTTTTAAGCTTTCAAGTCCCATACATACAGAAGCTTGTCTTGTAGCTCCTCCAAAAACAGGTTCAAGCAGTTCAAGCCCTTGTGCAGCTTGGTTG
>DAOWDM010000259.1 GCA_030639035.1 Alphaproteobacteria bacterium | reverse complement strand
TTTTTTGTTTATTGCCTTTTGAAACGTCAATGGTTTGAGTTCCGCCAGTTCCTGTATTGTTAAAAGTTGTTTCTGAATAGGCTTTGAGTTCAGGGCTTATTTCTCCATTAACGCAATCAATGACAGCACCGCTTGTAGGGATTTTGCTGTCATCGTCTGTGATTGTTGTTTCTCGTGCAATTTTTGTGGCAGCAATAGCATCATCTGCTAATCCGCCTGCAACATCAGAAGCTACTTCAGCAGTGGTTTTTGTTATATAAGCTGTGTTTTCAGCATTGCGTTTGATGTAAGTATCAGCTGTCGCAGAAGCAGGCAAGCCAACATCAGAGGCTACTTCTGCGACTGTTTTCGGCTCATATTCTCCAGTTGTTGAATTATATTTAAGATACGTTGCATTGACTGGTTCATTCGGTAGGTTGACAGAACCTGCACTTGCAGCAGCGTTTGTTGCAGAAGTTTCAGCGTTTGTTTCACTTGAAGCAGCAGCCGAAGCACTTGCAGAAGCGGAACTTGCTGAACTAGCTGAATTTGTGGCGTTTGTTGCAGCGGCTTCTGTTTCGTTTGCTATGGCTTCGGCTACTGTTGCAACGTCTCTTATTGCAGGGATATAGTTTGTTCTACTTCCTCCTGCTGCCATTCCTCCTGAGTTGGTTTCAGCGTTGTAAGCGTTGCCGTTATATTTGTTTTCCAGCCTGTCTTTAGCGTCTAATGCCTCTTGATTTAATGCCATTTAAAGCACCTCCTTTAATATAAGTTCAGCTCGTTGTCCGTTGTAATATGACTGCGTGATGAGGTTGTTCTGCTCAATTCTTGCTAAAAAAGAACGTCTCAGCAGGTGTATTGTGTTTGCAGGATCTGCGATAAAGAAAACCTCGCCTGATATATCCAGATTCTTCTGCATATCTAGCATCAAAGCGAATGCTTCATCATTTGTTAGATGGTCGAGTGAAAGCCTTTGTATTCTCTGCGAAGGTCGCTCGTCAAAATCAGCAACGCCTCCTGGAGTTCTGTCGGCAAGAGTATTCGACATCCAGCCTAAACCTGCTCCGTAAGAAAAGTTTTTATCAGGCTGCCAACCAGAAGCCATCACTAAACGTCCTGCTTCGATATAGCCAGCAGGATTGTCTTCATCGTCAATTTCCACCGACCAATAACGAGCCGAAACTGGAGTGTCTAAAACGATTAAATGAAACAGCGGATAATTCGTGTCTGCAGGCCATGACATTGTCCACCATTCATCATCTTCCCATTCCAGTTGACCGTCAGCATAAACAACTGGCCATGCCCATTTCCAATCGGAATCATAAAGCATTATTGTATGTTCAGCATCGTCCCAAGCTCTAACACGGATATAGCCTGAGTTAGAAATGTTGTGTTTCAGCAAAGCAAAAACCTGAACAAAACGGTTTGTTGCAAGGTCTACGTTTAAGATTGTGTTTGCTTTTTGTGCGTCTGTAGAGCGTGCAACCTTTGTTAAATAGCGATTTTTTAAGTTTGAAAGAGGTAAAGCTGTTTCCCATGAACCGCCTGAAAAGGTTGTTGCGGAATCATCTACTCGGTTGGGATATGCTAATATGCAGTTGTTTTTATTCATTATCCCCACACCTCTAAAGTAATGTTATTTTGACGTGGTTCGCTTGGAGCTACGCCGATAATTACAAAACTCTTGCCGTTTGAAAGACCGAAACGGTTGATTTTAACCTCGATAATATCTCCGATTTTAAGCCCTGCGTTTTCGATAGAAAAAGGTACTATCAGCCGTAAAATATCACGGCTTACTTTCAGCATGTTCAAAAGCCGAGTTTCTTCTGTTTGTGCATTAGTTTCGGTTGTCAGCAGGGTTCTGATAGTGGCTTCAACAGCCAAAGGATGAACCGTCTGAATACTTGAATCCTCAGCCGTAACTTTTCTAAAATCCGTTGATAAAAAAGCACGTCTGGCGGTTGTTACACTTGCAGCCAATCCGTCCCCATTTTGAACTACCCAGCATGGTTTATATTCAAGATTGATGCGATAAGTCGGTAAAGATGTTGCTATTCGTTCAAAGCCCAAAAGGTCAACGCCGTCTTCAAAAGTTTTTTCA
>DAOWDM010000186.1 GCA_030639035.1 Alphaproteobacteria bacterium | reverse complement strand
TAATGCAATAAATGAAGAAGAAAATACGCCTTTGCATTGGGCAACTCCTGAAATAGCAAATCCAAGAGGCTATTATCCTACACAATTGAATTCTAAATTTGATGAAAGCCACCTGATTCTGTTTACATGATTTAAGGTAGAAACCTCTTATATGAATTTTTAATATTGATTTCTCCGTACAACGGAATAATATAAAGCACACAACTATAAATCTTCAAAAAGGTCTTTTGCCATGAGATATTTTTTAGTCTTTTTATGTTTTTTTGTTCTTGCTTGCAACAAAATAGAAAACAGAGAATTGCCAACAAATGAGCATACACAAGCATATTCTGATGAATTCAAAAAAGATGTTTATGAGCAGTTACCCAAAAATCAAGTTGCATTATTAAATAGTTTTTTGCTTAGGGTTAGAAACTTTGAACATGGAACGACTGTAGAAGATGGCATTGAATTACAAAAAATCTATGAACAAGAATTAAAAGAAAAAAAGGAAAAAGAATTTATCGCTACTAAAGCTGAATACAGCAAAAAACTCAACGAATACAAAGAATTCGTATCATCAGAAAAAACTCGCATTTCACAACTTAATGAAAAGAAGATAAAAGAACAAATCGCAAAAGATGTTCATATAATTGAAACAAAACTTACAAGTATTGAAGAAATACCAAGTTATAAATATAAATACCACCGTTACGAAATGACATATAAAATGAAAATTAGAAATAATTTAGGTGTTTATAAAGCTAAAATGTCTGTATTAGGAAAAAAATCAGATGGCTCTAATTATGATATGGAAATTGAGGAGAATATATTAAGAAAGTTTAAGAAGGACGATGATAAGAATATATATACAGGAGAACTTTCTTTGAGAACCACAGATGACAAAGAGCCAATTAACAAAAGTGACAAAAAAAGAGCTAAGCAGATAAAATTTGTTATTAAAGATGTCTTTTTTCGGAGTGGTTTTGATGTAAAAGTAACCTTATCTACATATAAAAACTATATTAAACGCCTAGAAAAACAATTGACTAAACTAGAAGAGAAATATAACAGTTTTCTAAAATCTAAATCTAACAGTGATTTATATAGGTGGGATAAAACGGCATCAAAAGAATTTAGCTAAAAACGAGCATATCGGGCAATTTTGGACTGTTCAAAATTTCGTATAATTATGACCACCAACTATGGATATGTTTGTTGAGCATAGAAAATAGCATTTCTGAGTCTTGTTTTTTTAGGTATTCAGAATGTTGAACTGGACTCCAAAATTCTGACAGGTGCTTTAGGTGCATTTTCTGCTATAATAAAATCCATGCCGATTTTTGTACATTGCCCTACCATATATAATAGAGTGAACTACAAAAACCTGTATTTTAATACACAGCAAGCTATAAAAACAAAAATCTATACAGCAATAGCTCCTTGAAATACTTTTTTGCTGTCGAATTGATTCTTACTTTCAATGCTATTACCATTCATGTTTGCAGTAATGCTAATACAAAGGAATAACGTATGAAAAAAAGTGAGATCAGAAAAGCCATAAAAACTTTCGGAAATGGCTTTATTGAATATGTTGCTGAAAAAAAGTTGAGCAAAGTTTACAAAAAATCACAATATCATCAATACGATATATATCAAGGCGTTGAGCTAAATTCAGATTTTCAAATTGATTTTTTAAAACGCTGGGGAGAATCAAATAATCAAAACAAAGATTTTTATTTAGTTTTATGGCATAAAGAAAAATATATGCTAGAACTCATTTTATCGAGGATTTTATTTGCAAACAATCGTGAAATAGAATGTTGGTATTTAGCAACGCCTCAGAACGATAAAAATAAAGACTATTATAAAAACAATCTTAATTTCATTGAAAAAATAGATTCAGAGATAGTTGAAAGCGTAAAAGAACAGCAAGAAAATATTAACACTGAACCAAAGCAATTTAACAGAGTAAATGAAGGTTATTTGTTTGCAGAAAATGAATCTTTTGAAGACGTTTACAAAAAACTTTATGAAATGCTACTTGATCTTGTTGATATTCACTCAAATGTTGAAAGTAAAGAATCTCACTGGTTAGAGGGCGAATCAAAAGAAAGTGCTTATTTAAGAAAAACAAGGCAGACAGGTTATATAAGCATTGTAAAAGAAAGGGATTCCTATAAATGCACGGCTTGTGGTTTAGCTCCTAAAAACAATGATAAAATCGGTTTGTTATGTGTTCATCATCTAAATCCATTATCACTAACAGACAAAGTTGTTAAAACAAAAACAGATGACTTAGTTACGCTATGTCCTAATTGTCATAAGATAGCTCATAAAAAAAGACCTATCCCTTTCACAGCAAAGGAAATAAAAGCTAGAAGAAAAGAGATGCTTTAGAATAAGGAAATCTTCTTAGAAAGCGTTTGTAATTCTAAGTAGCATAATTATAGACGCTCTGGCGTGTGATGTTGAATTTCTTGGCAATTTTTGTAATAGGCATGGACTTGCTGGTTACAAAGTTTTTCAGTTCTGTTATTTGCTCATCTGTCAGTTTCTTTTTGCCAACCGCTTAAATACTTCAATGTTTCTCTGAGATGTTTTTGCATTCAGATTTTTAACGAGCTATCTGTAAAAGCTAGCTCATGTTGAAAGCTATATTTTCTAATGAGTTTAGCGTTTATGCGGTGTGTAGAGGTCTATTTACTAGACTTCGCTATTAACTCATGTTATTATATAATTATATTAACTTATTATAATGAGTTTATGACATGAAAAAGCAAGCTAAGACACTTACAGATACGCAAATTAGAACAGCATTGATATTTCTTGAAACGACAAGACATCCAGAGCGTAACAAAATAATTTTTCTTCTTTCTATACATGGCTTCAGAGCTAAAGAAATTGCTCAAGTAACTTGGAGTATGGTTTTAGACCCTGAAGGTGCTGTTAATGAGAAAATCGAACTTCACAATAATGCAAGCAAGGGAAAGAATGGCGGTCGTGTTATTTTCATATCAAGCAGATTGAAAGAACTGCTCTCAAAATATCGAGAAGAAACTAAAGGAAAGTTTGGAAATTACATTGTCAGATCTGAGCGTAGCCATAAAATGTCCCCTGCTTCTATAACTAACTGGTTTCAAAATTTGTATAAAGAATTAGGCTATGAAGGTTGCAGTTCTCATTCTGGCAGAAGAACATTCGTAACCAAAGCGGCTAGAAATATTGTAAAAGCAGGAGGAAGTCTGCATGATGTTCAAAAATTAGTAGGACACAAGCACCTTTCAACAACACAACTCTACATCGACCAAGATTCAGATGCTCAACGAAAAGTGATTAAGATGGTCTGTAGCTTTTAAGTGCTTTCTTATTTTTTCGTTTTAACAGCTCTTTCCTGCAACATTAATTGCTCACCTTTTGGTGTTAAACTCCAGAAAAGTGTCATTTGTCCGTTTGTAGTTTCAGAATGCTCTACATTTATTAATCCGAGCATCTTAAATTGAAGTAAAATTGTTTGGAAGGTTTGGTCATTTAATGTTGATGTACATTCATCTTTTGAAGCAAGAGCTGATGCAAGTTTTTCAGAGACTTCATTATGATTGGAATATTGCATTAAGTAAGGAGAAATAAGAGCAAAAACATTCTTCCAACTTATTGTTTTTTTCCAAAAAGGATCATCTTCCATACAGTACGAGCTATAAAATCTTCCTTGTATAGTAATTTCTTCATCCAAGTCAGCAAGATTTTCAATGTCAGGTTTGCTTTCAAATTCGGCTAATTTTACTTTTAAAGCATCTTTTTCTTTTCTAAGTTCATTTATCTCAGATAAAATTTCTTCACTTGCTGTTGTGTTTCCTCTAACCCAACCAACTGCTGGATACCTTTTTATTGCCTTGTTAATGTTAAGAGCCACCAATCCTGACAATTCTTCTGGTTTGTTCCAGAATTTTACCACTCTACATTTAGATACACGCTCTTTAAAAGAATCAAGTGCTTCCTTTCCTTCATATGTTTTTTCAGATTTTCCAACAGAGATTTCTTCAGGGTTTCCATGTATCAAGGCAATTACATTTATTCCTTTTTCAACAGCATAATCATATTCTTTTTCTGTATAACTTATACCGTCAGGTGCTAAAGAGCCATAACGACCTCCTATAATTAGAAGATAATAGTCGCAATCATCAATTACACTTTTGATAAACTCAAACTGTTTTTCATCTGATGCTGGGAAAAGTT
>DAOWDM010000252.1 GCA_030639035.1 Alphaproteobacteria bacterium | reverse complement strand
ATTCAAAAACGGTCTGGTTTGAAGGCAACTATACTGACTATGAAGCCGATAAAAAACGCCGTCTTGGTGATGAGGCTCTTATTCCACACAGAATCAAATATAAGAAACTCACACGCAAATAGTTTCCCCGTACTGTCATTCTCAGCCAAAGGCTAGGAATCCAGAATCTTTCTAAGAAAGACTGGATACCCGAAATTAAAATTTCGAGTATGACAAGCAGGGAGAAAGACGACAACAGAAACGACCCAAGTGTTTGAAAAGGCTAAAAGAAGAAAGACTTGATTCCCAGCCATGATGGCTGAGAATGACAGGAGATGGTTATAATTACTGCGTCACTTTTCTTACAAGGACAGTAAAAACACTGCGATTTTAGCAACACTAACACAGTCAAAATTTATTTCTTGCTGTCTTCTTTTCCAATCGAACGGCTAAAAACAACTTTATCAACAAGACCAAAAGTTTTAGCTTCTTCTGGTGTCATAAAGTTATCTCTGTCCATAGCCTTTTCAATTACTTTCATACTTTGACCTGTATGCTCAACATAAATTTCATTGAGACGTTTTTTCAAATCAAGTATTTCACGTGCATGAATCTCTATATCAGATGCCTGACCTCTGAAACCGCCAGAAGGCTGATGAATCATAACTCTTGAATTTGGAAGAGCGTATCTTTTGCCTTTAGTACCGCCAGATAAAAGCAAAGAACCCATTGAAGCAGCCTGACCAATACAAAGAGTAGCAATATCACAATGGATATACTTCATTGTATCGTACATAGCCAACCCTGAAGACACAACTCCACCAGGGGAATTGATATAAAAAGAAATATCTTTGTCAGGATTTTCAGATTCAAGATACAACAATTGAGCACATATGAGACTTGAAACCGTATCATCAACTGGACCTGTAAGAAAAATAATCCGTTCTTTCAGCAGTCTTGAAAAAATATCATACGAACGCTCGCCTCTGCTTGTCTGTTCGACAACCATAGGCACGAGCGTACTCATATAAGTATCTGTTATTGTATCTCTTTCATTCATCTGCTCTAACTCTTTTTGGCCTTAGTTGCTTTTGCAGCAGCTTTTTTAGCTGGAGCTTTTTTAGCCTTTTTAGCTGGAGCTTTTTTAGCTGTAGCTGTTTTTGCTTTTTTAGCAGAAGTCTTCTTAGCAGAAGACTTTTTAGCTGGAATTTCAGGTTCAGCATAAAGGTCTTCCAAAGATACTTTTTTATCTTTGAATTCAGCAAGCTCAAGAACAAAGTCTACGACTTTATCTTCAAACAAAGGAGCTCTTAAAGATTCCATTGCACCTTTATTCTGACCGTAATACTGGAAAACAGCCATTTCTTGTCCAGGATAACGCTTAGCTTCTTCAAGAACAGCGTTTCTAATGTCTTCTTCAGAAACTTCAAGATTGTTTTTTCTGCCTACTTCTGCAAGAAGAAGACCTAGACGCACACGACGCTCAGCTATTTTACTGTAATCCGTTTTTAGCTCTTCGTCTGTTTTGCCTTCATCTTCTGGGTCGTTCTTGCCTGCTTTTTTCATTTCTTCTACCTGTTTCCAGATAGCATCAAATTCAGCACCTAACATGCTTTCAGGAACATCAAATTCATGCTTGTCAGATAAAACATCAAGAAGCTCACGCTTCATTTTCATACGAGCAACAGAATCGTATTCTTTTTTGATGTCATCACGAATTATAGTTCTAATTTCGCCAATATTTTCTTTGCCAAGTTTCTTTGCGAACTCGTCATCAAGCTTAATAGCTACTGATTGACGCAATTCTTTAACAGTAACTGCAAATATAGCTTCTTTTCCAGCAAGGTCTTTTGCATGATAATCTTTGGGGAAAGGAACTTTCACATCAAGACTTTCGCCAACCTTTGCTCCAATAACCTGCTCTTCAAAGCCTGGAATGAAAGAACCAGAACCAAGTTCCAGAGGGTAACCTTCACCCTTGCCGCCGTCGAATTCTTTTCCGTCGATAGAACCTACAAAATCAATGACTGTAATATCACCTTTTTTTGATTTACGGCTTCCGCTAACAGTTTCACTGTCTTTATGATTTTCAGCTATGCGACCCAAAGCTTTTTCAACTTCTTCGTCTTCGACCTCTACATATGGCTTCTCAATGCTAATTGTTGAGAAATCTATTGGCTCAATTTCTGGAAGCAGCTCAATTCCCACTGTAAATTCAACGTCTTTGCCTTCTTCAAAACTAATTAAATCAAGTTTTGGCTGTGATGCTGGACGATATTCTTTTTCTTTAATAAGGTTTTCAACTGTCTCTTGACGCGTTTTTTCCAACACTTCTCCTCTGACAGATTCACCGAATCGTTTAACCAAGTAAGGCATTGGCACTTTTCCTTTACGGAAACCTGCTAAACTTACTGTACGTCCAACTTCAACAAGACGAGTTTTAACTTTTTTATCAATGTCGCTAGAAGGTAAAACGATGTTGTAATCGCGGTTTAAACCTTCTTCTTTAGTTTCAGTTACCTGCATGAAATATCTCTATATTTTTATCAAATGTTTTCAACTAAAAAGTGGTGCGGGCGAAGGGACTTGAACCCCCACGGCTCTCGCCACCAGAACCTAAATCTGGCGTGTCTACCAATTTCACCACGCCCGCACAGTTGAACAGAACGTATAGCACAATAACTTTAGAAAAGTCAGCACAAAACTTACATTATTCTAATTTTTTAAGAATAAAAGGGATTTTATCTGGTAAATCCTCAGCAATTAAGCCAATTCCTGTAGCATTTGCAGCTTCTCCATGAAGCCATGCTCCAGCACATGCAGCTTCAAAAACTTCCATTCCCTGAGCAATAAGTCCTGTTATTATTCCTGCAAGTACATCTCCTGTGCCAGCAGTAGCCAGACTCGGCGGAGCATTATCGTTTATAACGACTCTACCGTCAGGTGATGCGATTACTGTATCTGAACCTTTTAAGACTATTACTGAGTTGCTTTTTTCTGCTGCTTTTAATGCTCGTTCAAGCTTGCTTCCAGTATATGAGAACAATCGTGAAAATTCTCCTTCATGAGGTGTCATCACGCACGGAGCATCAATAGTAGAAAACAACTCTTCAGGAGAATCGGCAAAACTCGTCAAAGCATCTGCATCTAAAACGCATGTGCGTTTTGCAGCCAATACAGCTTTGACTTTTTCCCTTGTTTTTTTTCCGACTCCATTTCCTGGACCAAGTAAAACTACATTTTTACGGCTGTCAGACAGCAGTTCTTTGAAATCTTGCAAATTGTCTACAGAAGCCACTATTACGCCAGCGGCATCAAGAGAATAAACTGTAAAAGCTTCTGATGGACAAGCTATAGTTACCAGCCCTGCTCCGCTTCTTCTAGCTGCTCTTACTGCGAGTCTCGCTGCTCCTGTCATTGGCATTCCGCCAACAATCAAAGCATGACCGCGTGAATATTTATTCGAGTCGGAATCAGGGGCAGGTATTGACCACAAATCAGGACTATTCGCCAATATATTTGGCTTGTTTTCATCAAGAGCAGTTAGAATTGAATTTCTTGCCATGCTGTTTTCCAAACAAAAAAGGAGCATCTATATTAAGAAAGATGCTCCATATTAAATCAGCCTAAAAACAATTTTACGTTACTTTCTTTTTTTCTTACCGTTAGCCCCGCTACCTCTTCTAGTAGAAACTACGTATGCAAGTTCAGAGTGTTCTTTGCAGTAAGGCTTGCCAGCAACGGCTTTTTTTCCACAAAAATGAAAATCAGGGTTTTCTGGATCTCCAATAGGCCAACGACAAGTTATTGCTGTAAGATCCAAAATAGAAAGTTTTGCATTTTTTGGCTTTGCAATTTCTTTTGCTTTCTTGTTAACAGAAGAGCTACGTTTAATAGGAGATGGTCTACCTTTTAGCTTTAAACGGTGAGCCTTACCAACAACGGCGTTTTTTGACACACCGAGTCTTTTTCCAATTTCACCAGTTGTGATTCCTTCGTCCCAGAGCTTAGTTAACTCGCTTACTTTTTCTTCCGTCCAGCCCATTTGTTACCCCACATGGAAAATGCCTATTAGATATTTCTTTTATACCGTATATTATGATGTCTATCAACATGCCCATACCTTTTTATTTTTCTTTTTATTTTTCTTTTTATCTTTTTATTAACCATAATAACTAGCAATGAACAATCGGGTTGATATATTAAAAAGGAGTATTGCACTTTTAACAAGAAACGGGCAAACTTAACTTAAGTGAGTTTTTATTGTTAAAAGGAGGGTGTCTTGACAGCAGAATGGGTAAAAGCACAAGAATTTGAAAATATTTTTGAAAAGACTCTAGAAATGCTTGCCGTTTCACGAGATTATATCAAAAGTGGCAACAAAGATAAGGAGGCCAGCCCTTCTCCTTTTGATAAATTCACCACAACAAAGAATCTGTCTCAACTTACTATTGGTCTTACAGAAACAACTTCTTGGCTGCTACTTAACAAAGCAGTTCATGCAAATGAAACAACAATAAAAGAGTTGAGTACAGAAGGGAATAGACTCATAGAATTGTTTGATAAAATAGAAAACATACACATCAATGAAGATGTTGGAAATCAGTTCCATGTAATTATGGAAAATTGCTTAGCTCTATTTTCT
>DAOWDM010000089.1 GCA_030639035.1 Alphaproteobacteria bacterium | reverse complement strand
GTCTGTTATCTGACTCATCGGCATTGTAACAAGCCCGATATGAGCCCCAATATCTAAAACGCATTTTTTGCCACGACAGGCTTCGATACAATTTTCAAATCCGCTGTTATGAGCTCCGCCCCAGTTTTCAAAATCACTAAAAGCAAACGCCGAATCAAACTTAAAAGGTCCATAACTCCCGATTTTATGACGAGTTACAATGCAAGAGCCAGTAGCTCCAACAACAAGGCGATAAATCCGCCCCAATAAAACCCAAACAGGATTTAAGAACTTCAACCGTCCATGCCGTAATTTCCGCAAAAAAGCTATCATAATTATTTCTTTAAAACGTTACTCGAATATCAATGTACTAACACAGATATTCTACCTTTCGCAACAGTTTCATTGAACACAGCTTTTACTCATATAACGCTTTTTTTACAGCTTTACCAAACTGGTTCATTGAATAAGGTTTTTTAACAAACTCACTAACACCAATTTCCAACGCTATATTGACATCTTCATTTTTTGAAAAGCCACTGATAATGATTGCTTTCTGATTTGGATATAACTTAGTTATTTCTTTATATGTTTGATGTCCATTCATACCTGAACCCATAATCATATCTATTACAATTAAATCAACAGGGTTTTGTTTCATATATTTAACAGCTAATTCACCAGAGCTAACTGAAGCAGCTTTATAACCTAAAGACTGCAGCATTTGACAGGCAAGTTGCTGTAGGTACGGTTCATCATCTACAATCAAAATAGATTCCCCGTTACCTGTTATATCTTCTATTTTAGTGTTTTCAGCTTGATAGATAAATTCATCTTTGCTGATTGGAAAATAGAGCTTGAAGTATGTTCCATCATTACTGCTTTTTACAAAAATTTTACCATTATGATCTTCGATAGTATTCCAGACAACAGCTAGCCCAAGACCAGTGCCACTTCTTCCCATGCTTTTCTTGGTATAAAACGGTTCAAAGATATGGTCTAAATCACTATCAGAAATTCCTGAGCCTGTATCATGAATACAGAGAACAACATATTCACCAACTTTTATATCATATTCGATGCTTGTATCTTCATCAATATATTGATTATGCGTTGAAACAACGACAACTCCATCATCAACTATTGCTTCTGTTGCATTTATTACTAGATTCATGAGACACTTTTCAACATGAACTGAAGAACAAAAAATATTTGCTTGTGTAGCTGAAAAATCACACTGATATGATATGCCCTGATGTAATGATTTTAGTTTCTCATATTCAGGAGATTTCACACACTTCTTAGCTAGGTCGTTGATATTGCACGGTTTTTTGTTGCGTCTTGGGCTTCTTGCAATAGCAAGTAAATCGTCAACCACCGATGCTGCTCTTTCTCCTGATTCCTTAATTGCCTCTATTGGTTTTATTAACTCGCTATCTTCTTGTAACATATTAAGTATTAATTCTGGATAACCAATAATACCAGCTAGAATGTTGTTTAAATCATGTGCAACTCCACCTGCCATAAGACCAATAGTTTCCATTTTTTGTGCTTGTCGGAGTTGATTTTCAATGCGTCTTTTTTCAGTTATATCATGTGCGAGACCTTCTAATGCAACGACCTTGCCTTTCTTGTCAAAGATTGGTTCTTCAGTAATATCAAGTAGCCTTGTTGAGCCATCTTTGTGGAAAATCTCAAGCTCGTATGATGGCTGTCTAATCCCCTGCAAACCCAAAAGGGTATTACACTCTACAGCTTCATTGATATGATTGTCTGTAATGTATTTCGAGTAGTGCGTTAAAAAATTTTCTTGTGAATAGCCAAGCACTGTTGTGATTGAAGGGCTGAGATAAGTAAAAACACCTTTTGTGTCATGGGTATAAAAGAAATAGTTATCTCGCAGTGCTTCAACCACTCTCTTGTATTTTTGCTTACTTTTTTTCAGCTTGTCCTGTTCAGCTTCTAGATCCCGTACTTTTTCGTTAAGTTTTCTAAGAAGAACTTCAGAGTATTTTTTTTCTACCTCAACATTGTTCTTTTCACAACTCTTAGGAATAAGACTCTTTTTATGTTCCTCTAAAACAATTTTGATTTCATTAAGAAGCTTCGGAAAATCCATTGGTTTAATGAAAAAACGAGAAACGCCCAAGCTCATAGCGAACTGTTCATCTTTAGCTTCTACATATGTTGACGTATAAAAAACAAAAGGAATGGAGCTAAATCTTTCATCATCTTTTAGTGCCAACCTTAGTGCATATCCGTCCATTTCAGGCATTAAAATATCAGAGATTATAAGGTCTGGCAGAAATCCGCCTTTAATTTCAGTAAGAGCTTTCTTGCCATTCTCAGCACTGTTCACATCATAACCGTTTGATGTCAGCACGTTTTGCAGTAGAACTCTAGAGTCTTCATCATCCTCAACAATAAGAATTCTCATCAATTGTCCCCTATAATCTTTTTAATCTGCCTCAAAAACAACATTGGATCTATTGGTTTTTCTATATAACCGTTACAGCCAGCGGAAAGCAATCTTTCTCTATCTCCCATCATAGCATATGATGTTACGGCGATGACAGGAATAGGCTTTCCTATCTCCGACTTGCGTATAATAGTCAACACCTCAGTACCCATGATATCTGGTAGCTGAATATCAAGAAGAATGCAGTCTGGACGTTCCTGTAACGCTAGCTCAATACCTTGCCTGCCACTCTCTGCCTTGAGAACCTGATAACCATCAGATTCAAGAATAAATGAAATAAGTTCCATGTTATTTTCATTATCTTCTATAATAAGAACGCGCATGATGAAATTACTCCTCTTCCTCTTTTTCAATTATTTTCGGTATCCGAAGTACAAAAGTGCTTCCTTTTCCTATTTCACTTATAACAGCAATGTCTCCATGCAGCAGTTCAGTTGCAAGTTTATGTGTTAAGTATAGTCCTAACCCTGTTCCTCCTGCCTTAACCAACAGATGTGTGTCAATCCGTTCAAATGCCATAAAAAGCTTAGGAATGTCTTCCTCTGCAACGCCAATACCTGTGTCAGCTGTACTAATCTCAACCTCATTTTTGAATTCTCTAACAGATACTTTAACACCTCCATGTTCAGTGTACTTCATAGCATTGCTTAAAAAGTTAATCATACATTGCAGAAGACGCTTGCGGTCTGTTACCAATTGTAAATTGCATGGAACATCAACCTCAATGGATAATTTTTTCTTCTTTAATTGCTGCAGGACGCTTTCAACAGCTTCATCTATTAATTCAGCAAGCATAAACGATTCTGGAAAGACATTGACTTTACCAGCCTCGATTTTAGATATGTCAATAATGTCTGAAATAATAGCAAGAAGATGTTTTGCAGATCGATATACTCTGGATAGCTGATCTTTTTGCTGTTCATTTATTTCCCCCGCCATGCCTTGAAGAATCACGCCAGTAAAACCGATTATTGAGTTAAGAGGCGTTCTCAATTCATGGGACATGGAAGCAACAAACATAGATTTTAGCTTATCTAGACCTTTTAGATGGATATTGGCTTTTTCAAGCTCTTTTGCATAATGCTGTAATTTTTCCTCTGCCTTTTTCCGCTGAATAATTTCTTCTTTAAGCCTGTAATTCCAAGCAAAAAATGCCAGTAAAAGAATTATAGCACCTGCAATAATTTTAATTATGTAACTAATGACGGTTTTTGGTGCTATACCTGGTTCATATTCAATATAAACCCATTTCTTATAGATATTATCCACCTCTTCATGATTGATGGACGATAGACCTTTATTCACAATTGAGGCAAGAATTGACCAGTCTTTACGAACAGCCATATATAGCTTTTGTGTCTCATGTTGAGCTGGTGCAGCTACTTTCAGATTGATTAAATTCAGCTTTCTTATCCAGTAAGTAGCAGAAGCAATATTGCCAATAAGAGCGTCTACTTCTCCATTTGAAACGGCTATTAAAGCGTCCTGTAGATTTTTAAACCGTACAGGTGAAATGTTAGTCTTGTCTTTAATAAATCCGTCATGAGAAGTATTAGCCTGCACAGCCACCTTAAGACCACGAAGTTCGTTGAGTCCTGCAATAAAAGGGAAATCAGATTGGGCAATAACAACTCTTTGAAAAGTAGTATAATGCTTGGAGTATTTCAGATAGGACATTCTGCTAACAGTCTTACCAACACAAGCTAATATATCTATTTCCTTGTTTTTGCTCTTATTGATGACATCGTTCCAGCTTAGGTTTGGAACAACCTGTATATTAAGACCAAACCGTTCATTCAAAATCTTTATATAATCAGAAGAAATTCCGCTATATAAGCCGTCTTTTTCAACATACTCGAATGGAAAGAACTCTGGATCAATACCTAAATGAATGACAGGGTGAGCTTTGATAAAAGCCTTCTCTTCTTCCGTCAAGATTGAACGATGTAATTCGGAGGTTTTTTCTTCTCCTGTCTGCACCTTTTGCTTTTCAATTTTATTGAAATATCCATCGTCAGACTTGTTTCTTAATTTAACAGAATTCTTGCTAACATTGGAAGCAACTTTAACATTGTCTTTGATGTCAGATTCCATAGATATGGCTGATTTGCTGCCAATGAACAAAAATACGATAAAAAGACTTAGAAAAAGAAAAGAAAAATTATTAAAAAAATGACAAAGAGAAGACCTATTCATGCAACACACCTTCTGACTAGAACTTAGCCATAAAAATTATCGATAATTTTATGTTATAGCAATTAGATTCTATAATAAATTAATTTTACAGCATGCACGCTATAGTGTCAATAATACCATATTATACAGGCTAAACTTGAACTCTAAACATACTTATTTTACCAACTTTTAGAAATAATTTTAAGAGACTTTTATAGTGAGTGATATATATTACATGAACTCTAAAATCTTTAGTGGATATAAAATGACGCAAGAAAACACAGCTGCTATAGAGCCGTCATGGCTTACAAGCCTTAATCCTGAGCAATACGAGGCTGTTAAAACAACAGATGGTGCTTTGCTAGTGCTTTCTGGTGCAGGAACAGGCAAAACTAGCGTTCTTGTAGCTAGAATGGCTTATATTCTTTCTTCTGAATTAGCTCGTCCTTGGAATTGTATGGCGGTTACTTTTACTAATCGTGCAGCAAAAGAAATGGGGGAGCGACTTGAGGCTATGATAGGCTCTGCTGCTGATGATGTATGGTTTGGAACTTTTCATAAAATATGCGTAAAAATTTTGCGTCGTCATGCTGGACTTCTTGGCTTTGAAAGCAATTTTACAATTATTGATACAGATGACCAGCTCCGTTTGATAAAGCGGATAATGATTGAAGAAGGTCTTGATGCAAAAGAACACCCTGCACAAGGGGCTCACTCTATTATTGAGCGTTGGAAAGACAAAGGGCTTGCTCCTGATAAAGTCAGTTTCAGTCAGGTTTCAGAATATGCAGCAGGAAAAACTTTAACCATTTACAAAAAATATCAAGACAGACTCCGCAGCATTAACGCTATGGATTTTGGGGATTTGCTTTTGCATTGCTTAACGCTGTTTACTAAAAATCAGGAAGTCCTTGCAAAATATCAAAATCAATTCCGCTACATTCTTGTAGATGAGTATCAAGACACTAATGTTTCTCAGTATTTATGGCTTCGTTTGCTTGCAGGAAAGCATAAAAATATTTGCTGTGTAGGTGATGACGACCAGTCAATATATTCATGGCGTGGTGCAGAAATTGAAAATATTTTAAGGTTTGAAAAAGACTTTGCAGGAGCGAAAACTATCCGACTTGAACGAAATTACCGTTCTACAGGGCATATTTTAGGAGCGGCTTCTGGTCTTATCAGCCATAACAATGAAAGGCTTGGAAAAACGTTAAGGGTAGCTTCTGCTGATGTTGGCGATGGTGAGCCTGTTCAGGTACGTGGTTTATATGATGCTAAAGAAGAAGCTCGCACCGTTATAAACGAGATAGAAAATCTTTATCGGACTGGTTCTTCGCTTTCTCAAATAGCGATTCTTGTCAGGGCTGGTTTTCAGATGCGGGAATTCGAGGAAAAGCTTGTCTCAGAAAGTGTTTCATATCGAGTAATAGGAGGACCTCGTTTCTATGAAAGAATGGAAATTCGTGATGCTATGGCATATTTACGGCTTGTAGTTCAGTCTTCAGATGACCTTGCTTTTGAACGGATTATAAACAAGCCAAAGCGTGGGCTTGGTGATGCAACTGTATCAAAAGTACGTGAACTTGCAGGAAAACTTGGGTTTTCTATGCTTATGGCAGCGGAAAGAATTGTTGAAACAGATGAGTTAAAACCAAAGCCAAGAAATACACTCCGTGGTTTTGTTGAGGATTTTTCTCGTTGGAAGGCTTATCTTGATGATATTCCTTCTTCTGAACTGGTAGCAATGGTTTTAGAGGAATCAGGCTATTTGGATATGTGGCGGAAAGACAAAGCTCCAGATGCAGCTGGCAGGGTTGAGAACTTAAAAGAGCTTGTAAGCAGTATAGAAGAAAAATTTGAAAGTCTGCCTGAATTTTTAGAGCATGTAAGTCTGGTTATGGAGAATGATGAGTCTCCTGACGGTGATAAAATAACACTAATGACTCTGCACGCTGCTAAAGGGCTGGAATTTGATGCGGTTTTTCTGACTGGTTGGGAAGAAGGTCTAATTCCTCATAATAAAGCAGTTGAAGAAAATGGCACAAAAGCTATTGAAGAAGAACGCCGTCTTGCTCATGTAGGAATTACCAGAGCCAGAAAAAGAGTGTTTATTTCTTTTGCCGCCAACAGATGTATTTTTGGAAATTGGCAGAACAGCTTGCCTTCCAGATTTGTTGAAGAATTACCATCAGAGCATATAAATATAAACAGTGCCTCTGGTTTGTATGGCTCATCTACAACTGAAAAAAGCGGTACATGGAGCTGGTCAGGAGGCGGAAAATGGAAAAACACAAAAACTCAGCAGAACAAAAAAGATATATGGAAAATCAAAACTTCAAAAGGTGAAATTCCAACAGGCTCAAGAATTTTCCACCAAAAATTCGGGTACGGTAAAGTAATGGAAGCCGACGGCGACAAACTAGAAATTGCTTTTGAAAAAGCAGGCAGAAAAAAAATTAAGGCAAGCTTTGTGGAAAAGGTTTAACTCACACTGTCATCAACTTCATCGTCATCCTGAAACCGAAAGTGTAGGGAAGCTTGAGCGAAGCGAAAGACCCTCACAATTTAGTTCAGGATCCACTTTTTTTGATGGTGAAGTAAAGTAGATTCTGAAACAAGTTCAGAATGACGGCGGGGGGATTAAAAAAGATGAAGGTAGTGATTGTGGCATAAGTTTTCCTGCTTTTCTTGCAGAAGCTACTCGTGCTAGATTATCTACAGGATAAAAAAGGGCTAATTGAAAAATGACAGATAATAAAAGATACAATATGTGGCAGGTTGAGATGGTTGTTCCTCTTGAGGATTTGCCAGTGTTTGAGAGTGCTTTGGAAGAATATTTTGACGTACTTTTAATGTCAGAAATTGAAAAAGGTGAAAATGCTGGCAAATGGAAAGTTGGGGCAATTAACAATGGTGAAATTGATGAAGCAAAACTTTCAACGCTTGTTTCACTTGCTTCTATTGCAACAGGAATTGATGAGCCTAAGATTGAAATCACAGAGGTAGAAGACAAAGACTGGCTAAAAGAAAGCCTTATAAGTTTTCCTCCTGTAACGGCAGGACGTTATTATATTTATGGCTCTCATATCAAAGAAGCACCTCCTGCAGATAAAACACCTATAATGATAAATGCTGCAACGGCTTTTGGTTCAGGAGAACATCAAACAACAAAAGGCTGTCTGCTTGCGATTGATGATTTTGCAAAATACAGAGACTTTAACAACGTGCTTGATATGGGATGCGGTTCTGGAATCTTGTCTATAGCTGCTGCAAAAAGCTTTAATTGTCCTGTTCTAGCTGTGGATATTGATGAAGAGTCCGTTCGTGTTACTACTGAAAATGCTGAAAAAAACGGTGTAAGCGATTATATCAAAACTGAAACAGGGGACGGATACAAGTCGCCGTCTGTAAACCTTTCTGCTCCATATGACCTTATAGTTGCTAATATTCTAGCTCGTCCTTTGACAGAAATGGCTGAGGATTTAGCTGCTAATCTTGCTCCTGATGGAGTGGCTGTTATATCTGGTCTTCTTGTTAATCAGGAGTCATGGGTTTTAGAAGCACATCAAAAACACGGACTAAAATTGGTAAAACATTATCGTGAAAACGACTGGAGTGCCTTGGTTATAAAGCATAATTAAGCTTAGCTATGTTATTTTTCAATAGTTTAGCACTATGAGTTGTGCATTCCTTTGATTACATAGATATCATAGCGGATAGTTTTTCCGTTAATAACGTAAGTAGGTTCTGCTCCATCAATTTGGGGGGATTTTCGTGGGCGTTTTACTACTACTCGATATTTTACAAACTCAATAGCAGCTTCAAGCAATGCTGGAGCGTCTTTATCATTTCCTGCGAGTTTTCTTAATATTCTAGATTCTTTTTTTACCAAAGATGATTTAGTACGCTCGGGGAACATTGTATCAATATATATAACGTCTGGTTTCTTTGCCGCATTTTTTAGCCAGTCTATAGCATTTCCTTCAAACAAGCTTATTCTGGCAGCGATTTCTTTTGTCTCGTTGTTTTTTAAAGCTCTGTCCAAGCCGTTTTTTAATAAAGCTGCTATTACAGGAACACGCTCTGTCATTTGCACAGTGCAGCCAAGAGAAGCCATTGCAAAACTGTCTTTTCCAAGCCCTGCCGTTGCGTCTAATACATAAGGTACAACATGCGAGTTCATACCAATAGCTTTAGCTATTAGCTGTTTTTTCCCAATACCTGACCTGCGTCTATGGGCAACAGCTCCCTTGGTAAATTCAACGCATATTGGCTTAGCTTGTTTCATTTCCATATCACGCAAAGATAACCTATCCTCATCAAATTCAAGAACTGCCCGACATTTTTCAGCTTCAGCTTTTATAGTTGGTGATATCACGAAATGCTTTTTCCAGCTTCTGTTCTTGCATCAAGCAAAGGTGTACCTTGTTCTTCAAGAGAACGAGTATCGGGAGGCACTACAATTCCGCCAGATATGACCATTTTGATGCCTTCTTCTATAGTCATGTTAAGAACAACCATATCTTTACGAGGCACAAATAAAAGAAAACCAGAAGTCGGATTAGGAGTTGTTGGAAGAAATACGTTTACAACCTCTTGAGATATAAGATTCTGAACTTCACCTTTTGTAGTTCCTGTAATAAAGCCAATTGCCCAAATGCCCTGCCTTGGATATTCGACAAGCACAACCTGACGAAACGCTGAAGATTTTTGCGACATTACAGTTTCAATTATTTGCTTTGTCGTGCTATACACGCCAGAAACAACAGGCATTTTAGCAAGAAAAAGCTCCCAGTATTTAAGTATCAATCTTCCAACAAAACCAGCGGTAAAAGCTCCTATTAAAATAAGAGATACAACAAGAACGACTAGCCCAAGACCTGGAAGAGCAAAGGGAAGATATGTTTCGGGATTATATTTCTCGGGAATAAATTTAATTACATTGTCATCTATATAATTAAAAATAAATGATGCGAGAGAAAACGTTATTGCAATTGGCACAACAACAAGCATTCCTGCAAATAAATAAGCTCGCAAATGAGCAAACAAGCCTGTTTTTGGAACAATATCTTCACTAATGATATTGCCTGTTTCGTCTGATTCGTTTTTTTTAGAAATTGTCATTTGTTTTCAATCTTTTTAGACAGCTCCCTAATGTTTTTCACAAAAATCTGAAGCAAAGCTTTTAAAAATGGGTCAGCATTTTTCAGCTTTTGATTAAAAGCTTCTTTATTTACTACATAAACGGTTGTGGTTGTTAATGCTTTTGCTGTTGCCATTCGAGGCTGTTCATCTATTAAAGCCATTTCGCCAAAAATACCATTATCACCAATAACTCCTAGCACTCCTGTTTCGCCTTTTTCATTAACGCTGGAAATTTCAACTTTTCCTTTTTGTATAACATAGGCACAAGCTCCAGAATCTCCTTGACGGAATATTATCTGATTCGCAGAAAGAATCTTTCTGGTTAATACTTCTGAGAGGTGTTTTTCACTTTTCATTTTAAAGTAATCCAATCGACTTAAAACTTACAAAATTGTTTTTTGTTACTATAACATGATCATGAAGAGTAATATTAAAAACACGTCCCGCATCTTTTACAAGCCTTGTCATTTCAATGTCAGCCTTTGAAGGTTTAGGGTCTCCGCTTGGGTGATTATGCACCATAATAATACTTGAAGCTCCAAGCTCTAAAGCACGTTTTATAACCTCTCTTGGGTACACAGGAGTATGATTAACCGTTCCTTTTTGCTGTAATTCATCTGCAATAAGACGATTTTTGACATCTAAAAACAGGATTCTAAACCGTTCTGATTTATTATATCCCATACTAGCCGTACAATAGTCAACCATTCTATCCCACGAGTTAAGAATCGGCTTGTTAGAAATTTCATCACGCAACAAGCGAATAACAGAAGCCTGAATTATTTTTAATACAGAAGCTGTAGTTTCCTTTATGCCGTCAACAGCCGTCAATTCTATAGGTTCAGCAGAAATCACCTTAGCAAAACTGCCAAATCGTTCCAACAACACTTTCGCCAAAGGCTTAACATCACGACGAGGAAGAGCAATAGATAAAACAAGCTCTAAAAGTTCATAATCAGGAAGTTTTTCTCCACCATAAGCAAGCAGTTTCTCACGAAGACGCTTTCTATGCCCATGATAATGAGGCGTTTCTTTTATAGGCTTTTTCTCGTTCATTTCCTAAACATCATATGGTGGTTTATGAAATCCTTTTGGTGAAAGAGTAAAAATCTCGCAACCGTCAGCTGTTACTCCAAGTGTGTGCTCAAACTGAGCTGAAAGCGATTTATCTTTTGTAACAGCAGTCCAGTTATCGCCCAGTATTTTTGTATCATATTTTCCAGAATTTATCATAGGTTCGATAGTAAAAATCATTCCTTCTTCCAGCACTTCCCCCATGCTTTTACGTCCATAGTGCATGATATTCGGCTTTGTATGGAATTCTTGCCCGATACCATGACCGCAAAAATCCCGCACTACAGAAAAACGATTTCTTTCAGCATAATCTTGAATTATAGAACCAATGTCTCCAAGTGTAGCACCAGGTTTTACAATATCTATTGCTCGCATAAGACATTCATAAGTTACATCAACTAGTTTTTTAGCTTTAATACTAGGTTTGCCAACAAAAAACATTCTGCTTGTGTCACCATACCAGCCATCAACAATAGGAGTTACATCAATATTAACTATATCGCCATTTTCAAGAACTTTATCGCTAGGTATACCATGACACACTACATGATTAATAGAAGTACAGATAGATTTTGGAAAACCACGATAACCTAAAGGAGCATTGATTATCCCATGTTCTTTTGCATATTCACAGCAAAGTCTATCAAGCTCTTCTGTAGTAACTCCGATTTTTACAAATGGAGCAATATAATCAAGCATCTCAGCCGCCACTTTCCCTGCTTTTCTCATTGCTTTAAAAGCTTCAGAACTATGGATTATAATCCCGTCTGTATTTTTTATTTTATTTTTCATTTTTTTCAAACAATCAATTTTAACGGTTCATTTAAGCTAATGCCCTTTGTATCAGCATTACACCCATAACATAACACCTCAACACCATTTGACATAATTTCTTTTAATTTTAAAAGATATAAAGGGTCTGTATCGCCTGCAATTTTAACTCCCATGCAGTCTGAACGCTGTATAATGTAAAGCAAAACAGCACGATTTCCTTCTTTTGCCACACTTTGAAGCTCATCAAGTTTTTTTCTGTTGCCTATAATGACAGAAGTCGGAAATACAGCATTTTCCTTTTGTTTTTCGTGCAAATGATGGATTCCAACATAACATGGAGGGCTGTCATCTGCCTGAAGAAGCAAATCAAGATATGTACTAATATTACAGCTAACACTTGAAAGCACTCTTTTGTAACCGATAAGTTCTTTTATCACGTTATTATCAATAGCTTCCATAGCAAGACCTACAGCTTTTCCTGCATTTACTCCAACAACAGCACCATTGACGAATGCCAGCTCCCAAATATATCTTAATTTACGATTTTTATTGATAACACGTGAAAGCCAAATT
This sequence comes from Alphaproteobacteria bacterium, assembly GCA_030639035.1. Lineage (GTDB taxonomy): Bacteria > Pseudomonadota > Alphaproteobacteria > DAOWDM01 > DAOWDM01 > DAOWDM01. The sequence goes on along the minus strand of DAOWDM010000089.1, from coordinate 2,292 downwards.
TCTATCCCCGATTTGTTTGTTTCTTTCATATCGGTCGCATTAGGGCAATAAGCAGAAACAACTTTGCCTGAATCCAGCTCAACGTCTGCAATAACTCGTTTATATCTATAAACAAGCCTGCCGTGTATCAAAGAAGATTCAAAACGCATTTCTTTTGCCTACTGTATCTGCTAAACACTAATAATATAGTGTAATTAGAAAATGATTCAAACATGAGAATTATAACCTTTTTTAAAAAAAGCATTAAAATATTGCTCGATATGCTGCTTCCTGCTCGATGTATGTTGTGCGGAGCTATTATAGACAGCTCTGGAGCTTTGTGTGCAGATTGCTTTTCAAAAATACATTTTATAGCATCTCCTATATGTGAAATATGCGGACTGCCTTTGGAATTAGAAGAAAACGAAAAACAGATGTGTGCAAGATGTATTCACAAAACACCACGCTTTAAACGAGCAAGGGCAGCTATGGTATATAATGATAATTCTAAAAACATTGTGCTTGGATTTAAACATGCTGATAGAACAGAATCTGCTCCTGTATTTGCACGCTGGTTAGTTCGTGCAGGAGAAGATTTATTAACTGATGCAGATATAATAATCCCTGTTCCTCTGCACTATACACGATTGTTTTCACGCCGTTATAATCAAGCTGCTTTACTTGCAAAAGAAATAGCAAAAGAATTAAATGGTAATAATATAAAGGTTTGTTATAACGCTTTGACAAGAAACAGAAGAACAGCCTCACAAGGAAGATTCAGCAAATCAGAAAGATATAAAAACGTTAGCGGAGCATTTACTGTAAAAAATCCTAAAATCATAGCAGGACGTTCGATTCTGCTTGTTGATGACGTTATGACTACAGGAGCAACTTTTGATGAATGTTCTCGCATATTGCTAAGAAATGGAGCAGCTTCAGTTAATGTACTAGCTCTAGCAAAAGCCATAAATTAAAAACCGCTAAGGAAATATAATGACAAAAACTTTTAAAGCAGCGTGTATTCAAGTCTGTGCTTGTCGTAATATGAATAAAAACATTCAAACAGCTATAGAGCTTACAAAAAAGGCAAAAAACAGCGGTGCTGATATTGTGTTTATGCCAGAAAATGTTGCAATGATAGAAGACGGCAAAGACAACATAATCAGCAAAGCTATAGAAGAAGACAAGCACACTGCTCTCATAGCTTTTAAGGAGTTAGCAAAAGAAACAGCTATGTGGCTTCACTGTGGAACTCTTTCTATAAAAGCAGGTAAAGATAAAATAATAAACAGAACATATGTACTTGCTCCTAATGGAACGGTTGCTGCTTATTATGATAAAATACATTTGTTTGATGTTTCACTCGGCAATGATGAGAACTACAAAGAATCCGAATATTGCCAGCACGGAAGCCATGCTGTTACAACAGATATTCCTTGGGGAAAACTAGGTTTGAGCATCTGCTATGACTTGCGTTTCCCTCATTTATATCGAACTCTTGCAAAATCAGGAGCTGACTTTATAGCCGTTCCTGCTGCATTTACAAGACCAACTGGAAAAGCTCACTGGCATGTTCTTTTGAGAGCAAGAGCTATTGAAAACGGCTGTTATATTTTTGCTCCTGCCCAATGCGGAAAGCATGAAACAGGCAGACTCACTTATGGACATTCTTTAATAATCAATCCATGGGGTGAAATCATAGAAGATGCAGGAGAAAATGAAGGCTTTATAATAGCTGACATTAATCTTGAAAAAGTAACAGAAGCAAGAAACAAAATCCCTGCACTTAAACATGACCGTGATTTTGTGTAAACTCCCTCCGCTGTCATTGTGAGGAGCGAAGCGACGTGGCAATCTAATAGATTCTCACGGGCTTTAAAAAGCCCTCAGAATGACGATAGAGGGAATGACCGTGATTTTGCATAAAGGAGAAGGCTTTTGCCTCATTTAAAACTGTACAACAAAGCCGTAGAACTGCACGATGACGGCAAGTATGAAGAAGCCTATAAAACATATCAAGAATCTCTTGCAATAGAATACAACCAATCTGGAGTACACAACAACATCGGGGTTGTGCTTGAAGATATGGAAAGACTGGAAGAAGCTATTGAAGCTTATAAAAAAGCGGTAGAAATCGATAATGATTTTATAACCTCGCAAAATAATATCGGCAGAGGGCTGGCTATACTCGAACAAAACGATGAAGCTTTTTCAGCATACGAGTGTTCTCTTGAAATAGACCCCAACGATTCAACCGCTCAAAAAGGAATGGGTGATACTCTTATAGCTATATTTGATGCAGGTGAGATTGAT
>DAOWDM010000270.1 GCA_030639035.1 Alphaproteobacteria bacterium | reverse complement strand
TTTTCGGCAAAATCTGCTCTTAAAAAGATATCATCATAGTGTACTTCAATGCTTTCTTTTGGTAATGGCTTTTTTTCACCTCTAAGGCTGTAATATCCTTTGATAGCATCAATAGTAATTGTATTTTCTTCTTTTACAAACCAGCCTTTTGCATGTCCAATATCTTGCTCAACATTAATGACAAAATCTATTTTATCTGCAATGTAAGCTAATGGAATTACCAGACCTTTATCATCAAGATACGCAATCATTCCGTCTGCAATAGTAATGCCGTCAACTTTTAAGGCTAGTATGAGAAATTCGTCTTCTGACCTTTCTATAAAGTCAGCAGTTTTTTCTACTTTTGCGTGTAAATCAACGGAAGGATAAGATATTCCGAAAAACAAAATTACCGAAAATAAAACAGATAAAAATAACGTTCTTTTATTATGGAATGTCAACGAATGCTGTGCCGATAATTTTGTCCTTATCATTTTCATTTGCATCAGATTCCGAATATAGAACTACTTTTAACTTGCCAGAGGTAAGTTTTTCTTTGTTTTTAAGAGGAATTTGTTTGATGATTTTATCAAGCTCACGATAAATTCTAATAACAGAATGGTATATTTTTGTTTTTTCATTAGTAGTAGCATTACTGTAAAACACGTCCATATAAGCAAGACCTTGTCCATTTCCTTTTCTTGTCATGTGAACTTTAATAAAATCGTTGTTTTTGATTCTTTCAAACTCTGCTTTTTCTAAAGATACAGTTGTGTCAGCTTCTCCATGGCTTATCGTAATTGGTATAGCCATACTAAAAGCTAATCCGATATGAATTGATATTTTTCCGCCTTCATTTTTTGTTTCAGAAGAAGACTTTTCTTTTTCTTGTGATTCTTTTTCTTTTTGTTTTTCTTCTGCTGTAATATCATTAAAAAACAAATGAGTGTGATATTCGCCGTCTGCTAAATCACCCCTGATACGAGACATGACTTTTATACTACGCCGTCCATCAGGTTCAATTTCCACTCTTCTTGGAACATATCTTATTAGTCTTTTTGCAGAATATTCAAAATTATCTACAGATGCTGTAGAACCATTTTCTGTCATTATAATGTCTGAAGCTATTATTTGATATGTTTTTGCAGAATTGCTTTTATTATGAAGATGAATTGTTTTTATTCTTGTTTTATCATCAAGATTCACACGAGTAGGGCTAATAAAAAGCATATCATTAGCAAAAGCCATCGATGATATAAAATAAAATATAGCTGTTAAAGCAACAATTCTTTTTTTCAATTCTATTCTCCTTCAATAACATGCTAGGAGCATAATATACGAAAAACGTTAAAATAACACTTTAAAAACACTAAATCTGGAAAGTTAAAAAACTAACCAGATTCAATGTTAAACTATATATAATAAAGCTTACTGATATACAACACGCATAGTGATAGGATCACCATTTGCATTTGTAGTGTTATAATCGCCACCAGCTACAGGAGCTGTTGAACCGTCAATTCTTGCACCAAGAAGTACAACGTTTTCTGAAGCTGTAGCAGAAATTGTGTGAGCTGAAGGAGTTACACCTAGACCAGCACAAGATGTACCAGAACCAAAAACTGCACCTGTTTCTACTGAGAATTGTGTAGAAGTAATAGGCATTGTGTTTGTGCCGTCAGAAAGAGTACCTGTTGTTTCACAAGAAATGTCAACACCTTCACCTGATGTACCATTGATTGTAATAGAACCAGCAGCACCTGTACCACCACCTGAATAACCAGATGTGTAAGCTATGCCAGCATTTGTACCCATATCTACGTTACCAGTTGCACTACCTGTAAATTGAATAGTACCAAAAGCCATTGTAACAGGGTCAGTCAGAGTAATAGCACTCTGAAAAGTTGCACTGCTTTCCAAATCGGTCTCTGCTGCTTTAGCATTTGTTACTGCGAAGCAAAGAGCTATAGCGACAGTACCTAGAAGAATTTTTTTCATTTATAATTACCTTTGAATTTTTATATGCATCGTAATGCAAACTAACACTTAGAATATAGTCATATATCAAAATAGATAACAGATATAAACATAAAGCCTTATAAAACAAAAAAAAAATACTGTCTAGAACTTTTTTTAATGTGCCACTTTTAAGTTTAAATTATTTATTGGTTTTGTTGTGTTTTGGCTAATTTCCTAGCTTATGATAATTTTCAAACAGCCGAATATAACCTTTAGTTCTATATAGCCAAAAGACCTACAACCAGCATCTATAGGTAGTTTTTAAACGAAACATATACGAGATTTTAATTCTATTGATATATAACGCGAATTATAAGAGGAGCACCGCCAGCTTTTGATGTATTATATACACCTGAAGCCACAGGAGCTGCTGAACCGTTAATTCTAGCACCAAAAAGCACATCATTATTAGCTAGAGTCGCACTAATTGTATGAGCTATCGGTGATATTCCAAGACCAGCACAAGATGAACCTGAACCAAAAGCCACTCCAGATGCTATGTTAATTTCTGTAGATGTTATAGACATCGTATTTGTGCCATCAGAAAGAGTCGCAATAGTAACACAAGAAATATCAACAACCTCACCTACTGTACCATTGATTGTAACAGAACCTGCCGCCCCCATACCTCCGCCTGAATAACCATCTGTATAAATTATGCTGGCATCTGTACCCATGTCGATATTGCCAGCTGCACTATCTGTAAATTGAATAATACCATAAACCATTGGAACAGGATCAGTCAGAGTAATAGCTCTTTGAAAAGTTGCACTGCTTTCAATATCAGCTTGTTCTGTTTTAGCTTTTATTGCTACAAAGCAAAGGGACATAACGACGACAGCACCTAAAAGTTTTGTTTTCATGTCTTTGCCCCTTTTAAAATCTTAGATTGCTTGTGAATAAAAATATAAACAAACAACACACAATTAACAGTTTATCAATGATTCTTAACAAATCAAAGCTGTTATTTAATTTTGCAAATAGGCAAGTCTAAAAATGAATGGCAATCTTACATCAAAAAGTCCCATCTGAAATTTTTGACATTATGGTTAAACTGTCAAAGGCATCTTTTGCGTAAGCTACTTTTCCTTTGCCATAAGCTTTGGCACAATCATTTTCTACAAATTTGCGGTTAAGGGCTGCTCCGCCTAAAATTACAGGGATTTCAATTCCCTCGGCAGCCATTATTTCAAGATTGTTTTTCATTTCTACCGTAGATTTCACCAGCAGTCCTGACATTCCAACTGCATCGGGATTGTGTTCTTTTACAGCTTTTATGATGTTTTCAACGGGCTGTTTTATACCGATATTTATCACCTTAAAACCATTATTTGAAAGAATAATATCGACAAGATTTTTTCCTATATCGTGAACATCACCCTTTACAGTAGCAAGCACCATTGTTGCCTTTACTTTACCATCGGCACTGTCCATAAGAGGCTCAAGATACGCAACAGCGGCTTTCATAGTCTCGGCAGATTGAAGCACAAACGGAAGCTGCATTTTTCCAGAACCGAAATATTCCCCGACAGTTTTCATTCCCTCAAGAAGCAACCCATTGATAATTTCAACTGGTTTATATTTTTTCAAAGCCTCATCAATGTTTTCTTCTAACCCTTTTTTAGAACCGTCAATAATGCATTGTTTCAGACGTTCCTCTACGGTTTCAGGCTGTTTTTTATTTAAGACATCTTTTGCTGTGCGGTTTTCAAATAAGGAAATGAACTTGTGCAGAGGATTGTAATCATCATTTCCTCTATCATAAATCAGGTCAAGAGCGGTCTTTAGCTCTTCTTCTGGGATTTTGTGCATAGGTTTTATTTTTACAAGATGAACAATGGCACTTGTCATGCCTCGTTTTATTGCTTCATCAAGAAATACCGAGTTTAGAATATGACGTGCAGCAGGTCGCAATCCAAACGACACATTAGAAAGCCCAAGAGCAACCTGACATTCAGGCATTTCTTTTGAAATCTGCTCGATAGCGTCAAGCGTGTTTATTCCAAGCCTTTTATCGTCCTCACTACCTGTGCATATTGTGAAAGTAAGAGGGTCAAATATCAAATCAGAGGGCGGTAAACCGTGCTTATTACATGCAAAATCATATAGCCTGCGTGCTATTTTCAGCTTTTCTTCTGTAGTTTTTGCCATGCCTTTTTCATCAATTGTAAGAGCTATCACCCCTGCCCCGAATTTTTTTGCAAGTTTCAAGCGTTTAGATGCGGCTTCTTCTCCGTCTTCAAAGTTTATGGAGTTTATAATTCCTTTTCCGCCATAAAGTTTCAAAGCAGTTTCTAAAACTGGAACTTCTGTAGAGTCGAACACCAGAGGAGCGTTAATAACTCCACGCATACGGCTTACGACTTCTTTCATGTCGCTGACTTCATCACGCCCTACCACCGCAACGCACACGTCCAAAGAGTTTGAACCAGCTTTAGCCTGTTCTTTGCCTAGTTCAACCGCACTGTCCCAGTCTTCAGCAGCCAGTATTTCCCTGAATTTTTTAGAGCCGTTAGCATTGCACCGCTCCCCGATTGAGAAGAATGAATTTTCCTGCTCATAAGGAACTTGCGAATAAAGGGAAGCTGTTGAAGGTATCCAGTATGCTTTACGTTTTACAGGGGTTGGTCTGTATTTATCAGCACTAACACGTTTTAGCATTGCATCAACGGCTTTTAAGTGTTCGGGATTAGTGCCACAGCAACCGCCTGCTATGTTTATTCCGTACTCGGTTATAAATTTCTCGTGCCAATAGGCAAGCTCGGCAGGTTTTAAAGGAAAATGAGTCTGCCCATCAAGCATTTCAGGCATTCCAGCATTGGGCTGAATAGAAATAAATTTTTCCCAGTTTTCAGAAAGCCACTTTACATGACCTGCCATTTCCTGAGGTCCCATAGCACAATTCATACCCATTGAATGAGTATCTAAAGAATGA
>DAOWDM010000062.1 GCA_030639035.1 Alphaproteobacteria bacterium | reverse complement strand
CGACTGAGTTTGACAAGATAGCTATTATTAAAAACTGTCATCGAATTAGTTGACATCTACAATTGCGAGCGTAAGCGACCCCACGCTGTCATTCTCAGCCAAAGGCTGGGAATCCAGAATCTTTTTAAGAAAGACTGGATACCCGAACCTTTGGTTCGAGTATGACAAATTGGAGCTGGTTCGAGTATAACTAGCGTAGTATATAAAAAACAAAGAATTCTATATAAAGCTAAATCGATTCGATTAGGAACAGATAGAGACTAGCTTATATTTCTGCAAGTACTTTTCTGATTTTTTCAAGCACCCAGTCGATTTGTTCTTTTGTTATAATAAGCGGTGGAGCAAATCTTACTACTGTTTCATGTGTTTCTTTTGATAAAACGCCTTCTTCTTTCAGCATCTCACAAAATTTGCGAGCCGTGATAATATCAGGTTTTATTACAACGCCTATCCACAAGCCGCGACCTCTGACTTTTTTAATGGCTGGGCTGTTGATTTTACGCAGCTCGTCCATCATATAAGCACCAAGTTCAGCACTGTTTTCTATAAGATTTTCTTCCTCAAGAATTTTTAGTGCTTCCAGTCCTACAGTGCATGCAAGAGGATTTCCGCCGAATGTAGAGCCATGACTTCCTGGAACAAAAAGTTCCATGACTTCTTTTTTTCCGATAACAGCAGATAACGGCATCATTCCTCCGCCAAGGGCTTTTCCAAGCAACAGAATATCTGGCAGTATGTTGTCGTGTTCAAAGCAAAACATTTTTCCTGTACGCCCAAAGCCTGATTGAATTTCATCAAGCATCAAAAGAACATTGTTTTCATCACAAACACGTCTTAGCTCACGTATATAGTTTTCAGAAGGAAGCTTAATTCCGCCTTCTCCCTGAATAGGCTCGACCATAACTGCACAGGTGTTCGGAGTTATAGCTTTTTCAATAGCAGAAACATCTCCGTATGGAACAAGATTAAAACCTGCTGTAAAAGGACCAAAACCGTCCTGATATTCTTTTTCTGAAGAAAAGCCTATAATTGTTGTTGTGCGTCCATGAAAATTGCCTTCTGCAACAATAATTTCAGCTTTGTTTTCGGGAATGTTTTTTACTTTGTAGCCCCACAAACGAGAGGCTTTTATTCCAGTTTCAACGGCTTCTGCCCCTGTATTCATAGGTAGCATCATATCCAAGCCAGATATTTCGCATAATTTTTTAGCCAAAGGTCCAAGCTTGTTTGTGTAATAAGCTCTGGAAACAATTGCTAGTTTTCCAGCCTGTTCCTGAAAAACTTTTACTAATCTTGGGTTAGAATGTCCGTGGCTGACGGCAGAATATGCACTCATCATATCAAGGTATTTATTGCCGTCTTCGTCCCACAGCCAAACGCCTTCACCACGAACTAGAACAACAGGCAAAGGGAGGTAGTTTTTTGCACAGTATTTACCTTCAAGCTCAATAGCATTCATGGATATAACTCCGTTATTTTTTTAATTGCACCTTATCAAGAGCAGCTAGTTTATAATTGTTTATAATCGAGTGCAGGCTGTCAACGTATTCTTGTCCTTTGGCAGAATATTCCGTCATTGCATTTGCAAGATTGCTTCCGCTTAGGGTTTTTCCTTCTTCACGGCTTGTAGCTCGCATTTTTCTGAACTTTGCATAGGCTCGGTGCGTGTTGAGATTTCTCATATAGCTTTTTATAGCCCCTGCTAAATTTTTGAATGCCCTTATTCTGTGAGTCAGTCCTGCCGACCTTTTCGCTGGAATTATTCCTGTTCCGTCATTCGTCCACTCGCCAAAAAGAGCATTGCCTTCTATAGCAAAACGTGAAGTTCCCCATGCACTTTCTATTACGGCTTGAGTAAGGCATAAAGCAGGCGGAACAGCATCAACTCGGACATAAAGTTTTTTCAGCTGTTCATCAATTTCACCTTTTGCCTTATATTTTTTAGCAAGATTATTCACCCATTCGGTGTTTTCTTTTGATAAAGAATTTCCTGCATCAAAATCTTTTTTAATTTTTATAAGTTTTTTTCTATCTTCAAGAATATCTTCGTTAGCTCTTAAAGTTAAAGGAAGCATCATTTTAAGGAAAAGAGTCTGCTTTTGTTTTGGTTTTTTCAAATCTTTTATATTTTTTGGATTTACTGCTGCAAAAATACGAGGAACATCGCTTTTTCCAGCAATGATGTCATTAAAAACATAGCCGTATTCATCAAAAGTCAAAGAAAGTTCTTTTGCATCAACAGAATACAGGCTTATACCGTCATCATATCCGCTTCCAATAAAAGCCCCTGATTTTTGAGCAAAAAAGAATATGGAGCATAATGAAACTAAAACAGCTGAAATAAAAACTATATGTTTTTTTCTCATTTATAGTTTTTCCTTAAGTGTTATTGTATAAAAAGACACTTATAACACATTGTCAGGAAATAGCTATGAATAAAAACAAAACAGAAACAAAAAATGAAATTTTGTAACCGACAGATATTTTTATACCTAACACTGGCAGGACTTGCGTTTGTTATTCCTTATGCTAGCAATGGGACGGTTGTGCTTCTTGTGCTGTCGGTTTTTTGTGTTAAATGGCTTAAATCTTGGGGCTTATTGAAAGAAATCCTTTTTTCAAAGACTGGAGTTTCTATTTTAGGGCTTCTTTGTCTTGGGCTGATTAGTTCCTGCTGGGCAGATAATACGGCTTTGGCTTTGCATCTTGGTTCAAGGCTTATACTGCTTTTTATAGCTGGACTGCTTATGATAGTTTCCATAAGACAGCTTTCACCTGAGCAAACTGAAAAAGCTAAACGCATAGTCATTATATCAATCTGCTGCATATTGTGTTTTTACACTATAGATATTCTTTCCAACGGAGCTTTAGCCAGTTTTATAAAGGGGTGGAAACAGGTTAATCTCAACAAAATAGGTCGTGGAGCATCTGTGCTTGCTGTGATGATTTATCCAATATTTCTAATGCTTTTAAGAAGTCAGAAACGGTTGTTTGCAGGAGTGTTTTTAACTGTAGCTATTGCTGTTATTATTTTTCTTCCAATGGCGGCCGCTGTTGTAGCGGTTGGAACTTCTGCCGTGACTTTTGTTCTGGTGTATATGTTCAAACGTCCTGCTGTTATCTTAATTTTTCTAATATTTTCAAGCATAGTTTTAGCTGCTCCAACGTTGTCAACAAAGCTTGTAAATCTTGACACTATTGATAGCTATAATATTCAACTTGCAAGCTCGTGGAAACATCGTTTGATTATATGGAAATTTGTTTCAGAGAAAACAGCCGAACGTCCGTTTTTTGGGCATGGGCTTAACTCCTCCCGTGAAATGGGGGAAAAGCAGGGGAAGGTTCTTCTTAATCCTAATGAGCCTAAAAATATGCAGATTATAGACACTCCTTTGCCTCTTCACCCTCATAATGGAGTTTTGCAAATATGGCTTGAGTTGGGACTTGCAGGGATTTTTTGTTATTTAGGTTTTATATTAGGAACAGTGCGTTTTTTATTGCAGCGTTTTTCAAGCAATCCCTTGATTCTTGCATCAACAAGTGCGTGTTTTGTCTCTTTTCTTACCATTTCATCATTAAGTTTCGGAGTCTGGCAAAACTGGTGGCTTGCAGGAGCATGGTTATCAACAGGGATTATGACTCTAGCCGTTTCTGATAAATTACAACACACGTAAAAACACGATTTTTGCTTTGCCGTAGGTTCTTTCGTCAAAGATTTCAAAGCCTTTGGGAGGTTCAAAATCTGCATCTCTTAGCATTTCAGCTACGCATAAGGCTTTTTCAGCTATCCAGCCTTTTTCCTTTAGTGCAACAAGGGCAGGCACAAGCAGGTTCTCATCATATGGAGGATCTAAAAACACCAAAGAACAAGGCTGTCCTTGCCATTTTTTAAGCTTTAAAACATCAGTTTTAAATACAACAGCTTTGTCTGCGAGCTTCATTGAATGCAAGTTCTTGTTTATTGCATTTATCGCATCTTTTGAGCTGTCTATAAATATGGAATTCTCTGCCCCTCGAGACAAAGCTTCCAGCCCAAGAGCCCCCGAACCTGCAAAAACGTCCAGCACTGCTATTTTAGAAAAACCTGAAACATGATGACTGAGAATATTAAAAACAGATTCCCTTGCCCTGTCAGAAGTAGGACGAGTTGCCATTCCCTTTGGGGTTTCAAGCTTTTTACCTCTGTGCTTTCCTGAAATAATTCTCATTTTGATTTTTTTTCTAATGGCTGTGGCAGCAAACAAACTGGCACAGCACATAAATTTACGTAACCTTACCTAGTTGCAGATTTTTTTATTATTTTCCATGCTTGCTGTTCATTGCTGCGGCTTTAATCATAGCCTGAGCATTTGCGATTTTTGTAGCATTGGCTACTTTTTTAGCCTCTTCAGCCTTTTCAGCCTCTTCTTGAAGCTTTTGGATAATTTCAGGCGTTGATGTTTTTACATTTGTAAAATCAGCTCCTTCAAGGTTTGCTCCTAGGAGTCTTGTCCCTTCAAAGTTTGCCTCTTTAAGGTTTGCTCCTTCAAGGTTTGCCCATTTAAGGCTTGCTCTTTCAAGGTTTGCTCTTTCAAGGTTTGCTCCTTTAAGGTTTGCTTCTTTAAGGTTTGCTTCTGTAAAATCTGCATACCAAAGTGTCGCTCCTTTAAGGTTCGCTCCTTCAAGGTATGCCAATTTAAGGTTTGCTTTTTTAAGTTTTGCCCCTTCAAGTTTTGCCCATCTAAGGTTTGCACTTTCAAGGTTTGCACTTTCAAGGTTTGCCCCTTCAAGCTTTGCATAGTTAAGATTTGCCCCTTCAAGGTTTGCTCCTTTAAGGTTTGCCCCTTTAAATTTTGCCCCTTCAAGCCTTGCCCCTTCAAGCTTTGCATATTTAAGGTTTGCACTTTCAAGGTTTGCTCCTTTAAGGTCTGCTCCTTTAAGGTTTACTCTTTCAAGGTCTGCTCCTCTTAGGTCTAAGCAATCCGTTGTAACACCTGATTCAATAGCAAGTTCAAGGCATTCTTTAATGTTATTTGTTTTTTCCGAACTAAAAACTATTCTGCCATCGGTGTCTTTTAATTCTATAATTTTGTTAAATAACATGATATTTATCCTATTATCTCTGCTTGTTGCTAATGCTTGCGGCTTTAATCATAGATTGAGCATTTGCAATTTTTGCAACATCGTCTGCTTTTTTAGCTTTTTCTTGAAGTTTTTGACGAATCTCAGGTGTTGATGTTTTTACATTTGTAAAATCAGCACCATCAAGTTTTGCCACTTCAAGGTTCGCTCCTTCAAGGTATGCCAATTTAAGGTTTGCTTTTTTAAGGTTTGCCCCTTCAAGATTTGCCCCTTTAAGGATTGCCCCTTCAAGGTTTGCTCCTTCAAGAATTGCTCCTTCAAGAATTGCCCATTCAAGGTTTGCTCCTTGAAGTTCTGCTCCTGCGAGGTTTATTCCTTCAAGCTTTGCCCCTTTAAGGTCTAAGAAACAAGTTTCAACACCTGATTTAACAGCAAGTTCAAGGCATTCTTTGATGTTTTTAGCCTTTTTTGACTTAAAAACAACGTCTCCATTCCTATTTTTTAATTCGATAGCTTTTTTAAACAACATAATTCTTATTCCTTTTTTAACTAAACGAACACTAAAACATTAAACCAGCCTTTTGTCTAAGTCAACGATTGCTTTTTGATGAAGCTCCTAGTTGGTCTTTTATTACTTTTGTTGGGACTTCTTCGGTTTTTCCTTTTGGCAGAGAACCCAGCTGAAAAGGACCGTATGCGGTGCGTATCAGCCTAGTTACCTGAAGCCCTAAATGCTCCATAACCTTTCGTATTTCACGGTTTTTGCCTTCTTTTATTGATATGCTGAGCCATGTGTTGCTGCGTTGTTTTTTCTCTACAACAGCTTGTATAGAGCCATATCTGACACCGTCAACAGTTATGCCTTTTGCAAGGTCGGCGAGTCTTTTTTCGTCTACAACCCCGTGAACTCTTGCTCTGTATCTTCGAGTCCAGCCTGTTGACGGCAATTCCATATGTCTGGCAAGTTCTCCGTCATTTGTGAGTAGAAGCAGTCCTTCGGAGCTTATATCAAGCCTTCCTACAGATATGACTCTTGGGAAATTGGCAGGCAATTGTTCAAATACAGTTGGTCTTCCTTCGGGGTCTTTGTGAGTTGTAACAATTCCAGCAGGTTTATAATAACGCCAAATCCTAGAAGAATCCCTTGCAGGAATAATTTTTCCGTTGACTGCAATTACATTTTTAGCCGTAACATTCAAAGCAGGGCTAGTGATAGTTTTTCTATCTACTTTTACTTTGCCGTCATTTATAAGTCGCTCTGCTTCACGTCTGGAGCATATTCCTGCTCGTGCAATAACTTTTGCGATGCGTTCGCCTTTAATAGTGTCGTCTGTCATGTTATTTTTGTCCGATTATTTCAAAATGAAAAGGAGTTGCAGAAATGTCTTTTCTGCCGTTAATTTGTTTAATGGTCGTTTTCTCAATAGAATCAGCAGGCTCAATTTCTATTTCCAGATTAAGCGTTTTTAGCTCATATGTAAAAGAAACAGTAGAAATTTTCAATTCTTCTAGGAAAGTAAAATTTACATTACGATAGCGTTCCATAATTTCTATGTCTGAAGATAAATTTTCTAACGAATCTTCCGATGATATAAAAAAAGAAAAATCATCTAAATCAGTGCCTGTTTTATAACTATTTGCATCATCAGGCTTTAAAGCTTTAAAAGAACGGCTTTTTTGTTTTTCAACAGGAGCGGTAAGAGTTTGCAAAGCTATTCCATGCCTTGGAAGAACTTGATGAATAGCAGTGAAAACGTCAGGTGAAAGATTGGTGAATCTGCTGATTGCATTGTGGAATAAACGTTTAATTATTCTGTCGACTTCCTTTACGCTGCGGTGTTTTTTGCTATATTTTTTATAAAAAATCCTAGGATTGCTTTTTGCAGCATCAGGAAACAGCTTTACAGCAGAATCTAGCGGTTTTTTGATAACAGCCTTAATAAGCCTTATTGCTCCTGCAGCCCCTAGAAAATGAGCCAGATATAAATCTTCAGAATTTATTGCTCTGCACAATCTGTTTTTAAGGATTCGATGATTGCTTTTAGTATATTCAGCGGCAAGAAGAGCAGAGGCACGAGAATTTCTTCTTAAATTAAGAATAGTTCTTCTTACTGTTCTATTGCGAACGGTATAGCCTTTGCCGTTTTTTCTGCGTTTTATTTGGTCAGCAAAATTTTTATAGCCGTATTTTCCGCCATGAACTTTCATAAGCTCAAGCCATGTTTGCGAAGTGAATTGATATAGCCCCGTTGCAGTCGAACTGCTGGATTTAGCTGTAATTGCAAAACTGCTTTCCTGCCCCGCTTTAGCAAGCATGTATTGGAAATCAATGCCAGTACGTCTGCTGGCTTCTACAATATTTGTAAGCACTCTGCGGTCAATTTGATAACCGCCGACAGAAACTTCAGTTGCGGCATCAAGAGTCATAATAATTCTGTTTGTAGTTGATTTATAAAATAAACTTAAAATGTTATGCTGAATTTCAAAGCAATATAATATAAAACAAGATGTTATGAAACAAAATTTTATGAAACAGGCACTTAATAACGCTTTAAAAGCCGAAATATCAGGAGAAGTCCCTGTAGGAGCTGTTATAGTCAACGGAAAAAGCGGAGAAATCATTGCTTCTTCTGGCAATCGAGTTGAAGAACTTAAAGACCCTACTGCTCATGCAGAAATTCTGGTTATCCGTGAAGCTGCGGAAAAACTTGGACAGGTCAGGCTTGAAGAATGTGATTTATATGTTACGTTAGAGCCTTGCCCTATGTGTGCTGCAGCTATTTCTCATGCACGTATTCGCAGACTGTATTTTGGAGCTTATGACCCTAAAAGTGGCGGAGTGGAGCATGGAGCAAGAGTTTTTAGCCATAAAACATGCCATCACAGACCAGAAGTCTATGGAGGAATTATGGAAACGGACTGCTCTAATTTACTAAAAGATTTTTTTAAGAAGCTTCGTAAATAAGGGGGGGGCAATTTATGTATAGATTATTAGCTGTTTTTATACTTATGGTTTTAACTGCTCCTGTCATAGCAGAAGAGGCTGCTCCTGTTATTGAAGCTTTGGAAAGCAAGTCTGTGTTTTTGCCTTCGATGACAATACCATTGAAAAAAAGCCGCCGTTATCCGTCTTATGTTGAGATAACAATAAAAGTTACTCCATCATATGATAATTTTGATATGTTTTGCAGTGCAACTCCGCATGTTTTTGAAAAGTTTCTCATAGCATTGAATGAAAAGCCAATAGATGGACGGATGCTGGCAAAAGGTGATTTGTCATCGGCTAATGAAATGCTGAAAAAAACTGCTAACGAATATTTTAAATCTAATACAATTTCACATGTTGAAATTATTTCAGGTACTCTTAGACTTAAAAAAGAAGAAAAAAAACTCTCGAAAGAATGTAATTATTAAATGACTAATAAAATAGAAAAACTACCTACATTTTCTGTAAGTGAGCTTTCTTCTGCTTTGAAAAAGACGGTTGAAAGCTCCTTTTCGTTTGTGAGAGTTCGGGGGGAAATATCAGGCTTTAAACAAGCCTCTTCTGGGCATATGTATTTAGCTCTTAAAGATGAATCTGCTGTTATTGATGCTATTTGCTGGCGTGGAATGGCTGGAAAACTATCCGTTAAGCCTGAAGACGGCTTAGAAGTCATATGTACTGGCAGATTAACCACCTATCCCAATCGCTCCAAATATCAAATTATCATTGAAAGCATGGAATTTGCAGGCGAAGGTGCTTTGCTGAAAATGCTGGAGGACAGGCGGAAAAAGCTTGCTGCAGAAGGCTTGTTTGACATAAGCCGAAAAAAGAAAATTCCATTTCTTCCTGATGTAATCGGAGTTGTTACTTCCCCTACAGGGGCTGTTTTCAAGGATATTCTACACCGCCTTTTCGATAGATTCCCACGCAGAGTCATACTATATCCTGTACTTGTTCAAGGAGAAAAAGCAGCGGAGCAGATTGCAGAAGCTGTTAAACATTTCAACAATTTTCCAATAAATGACATTCCAAAACCTGATGTTCTGATTGTAGCCAGAGGAGGCGGAAGCCTAGAAGATTTGTGGGCTTTTAATGAAGAAATTGTAGTGAGAGCTGTAGCAGATTCTAAAATTCCAGTAATTTCTGCGGTAGGGCATGAAACAGATACGACTTTGGTTGATTATGCTTCAGACCTTCGAGCTCCAACGCCTACAGGTGCGGCAGAAAAAGCTGTTCCAGTGCGGATAGAGCTTCTTGCTCATGTTTCATCACGTGATTCAAGACTAATAAACGGAATTCGCAGGCTGTTTGATGAAAATCAGATAAGACTTACAGGCATGTCTAGAGGGATTCCTAATCTTGAAAGGCTGATAGGAAACAGCTCTCAGCGTCTTGATGACTGGACAGAAAGGCTGGAAAATACTTTTCCAAATTACGTAGAGCGTAAAGAAACAGATATAAAACAGCTTGCTGAATTACTGGAAAGCTATTCTTTCAAAAAAATCTTAAACAGAGGCTTTTCTCTTGTAAAAGACACAAAAGGCAATCCTGTAACTACAGCATCAAAAGCTGTTACAGGGGATAAATGGCAGGTTGAATTCAAAGACGGTGCAGTAAATGTATTAGTAAACGATGGAAAACATGCTCCTAAAAAACAGGCAAAACGTAATAAAAAAACAGACGAAAGACAGGGAAGCCTTTTTTAACATGAAAAAAATACTATATATTTTTGCAGTTTTATTTTTGTCTCAACAAGCCTTTGCCGCTGATTTGTCAGGAGATATAAAACAAGGGGCAATTGTTTTCGGAAAAACTATTTCTGGAACGGAAGTTCTTTTTGATGGAAAGCTGTTAAAAGTTGCCAAAGATGGGCGTTTTGTATTCGGATTTGGCAGAGACGCTAAAGCAAAATCCGAATTGATAGAAAAACTTCCAAATGGAAAAGAACTAAAAACCAAGTTATCCGTTGCTAAAAGAAACTGGAAAATTCAAAAAATAAATGGACTTCCTGCAAAACATGTAACTCCTGATGAAAAGGAGCTAAAAAGGATATATGCAGAGCTTGCTTTGATTAAAGATGTAAGAAAAATAAACTCAAAAAATCCATATTTTACAAAAGGCTTTATACAGCCTGCCGAAGGAGTAATTACAGGCATTTTTGGTTCACAAAGAATCTTAAACGGCAAACCTCGCTCCCCTCATTCAGGAGTTGATATTGCAGCACCTACAGGGACTCCAGTAAAGGCGGCTTCTGACGGAGTGATTTCTTTAGTGCATGAAGATATGTTCTATACTGGAAAAACTATAATGATTGACCACGGACATATGTTGGAAACCATCTATATTCACATGAGTAAAATCAACGTAAAAAAAGGCGATATTGTAAACCAAGGCGACATAATAGGTTATGTAGGAAGCACAGGACGTTCTACAGGAGCACATTTACACTGGGGAATTAGTTGGGGAAATGTAAAACTCGACCCACAAACAACCTTAAATTTTAATTAGATTTAGTTGCGATTTTTATCGTCTTTGTTTTATTTTATTTATGATATAATCTAATAATGTTGAGATTTTTATAAAAAGGATATCATTAAGATGAAATTCATAGCCCGTCTTAAGACCCTTTTTGCAAGCAAAAACAAGAATAAATCCAACGATGTTAAAAATGTAAACTATAATATACTGCTGACGAATCTTGAAGGAGACGACCTTGATGAAAGCGGGGAAGCTCTTGCAAACATCATTAAAAACCATAAATATATTTCTGCATCTGTTTACCCTAATAAATTTAAAATTCCCATATATGAAAAAAACACAGGTCGTTCTTTTCGCATTGCTAGAAAAAAAGGCTTAAAGATTCTTGCAAAAACAGAAGCTGATTTGCTTGTTTGGGGAAGCTTGAAAGAAGGGGATATGCAGCTGCATTTTCTAGCTGCCGAAGAACCTGAGCTTAACCTTTCTGTTTTTGAGCATATTGATAGCCTTGATTTACCAGTAGAGACCAACCAAAAACTTTCTCAACTTTTTTATGTTGCTGTAATTTCTGCTGTTGTTCCTGTAACAAAAGATGAAGTTAACATACAAAAAGCTGTTGTTTCAAAAGCGGCTGAGCTTTTTGAAGCACTTTTCGCAAAAATGCCTGATATAAAGCCTCTATATCTTGCCAATAATCTTATTTGCCTAAGCAATATCTATCGTCTTCATGCAAAACTTTTTGATAAGAACTCAAGTGCTTCAAAAGCTGCCGATTTTTGCAATAAAGCTCTTTCTATTCTTGAAAAAGAATCAAAAACTTCTTTGTCATGGGCTGCAGGACAGCTTCATCTTGGTGATGCTTTGCTATTAATGACAAAGCCTGAAGAATTAAATCAGGAAAACAGCCCGCAAGAAGTAGCGAGCCTTGCTTTTGAAGAAGCTTTAAAAAACTTACCGCAAAAATATTTTCCAGATGAAGTTGCTAGAGCATATACCAAAATAGGAAGATCTTTTTATCAAATAGCTTTTCATCAGAGAAAAAAAGATGGATCAATAGAAAAGGCAAAATCTTCTCTTAAAATAGCAGAAAAAATCTGGACAATTAAAAGTAATCCTATGCATTGGGCTGATGTTCAGGATCTTCTTGGACGAGTTTCTTATGTACGCAGTATTCTTGCTGAAGATGACGTTAAAAAAATAACCAACATGAAAGATGCAGCAAGTTATTTCCGCAAATCTCTTCATATACGCAGTATGGAAAAAAAACGGCTGTTTTCTGCCCATAATCACAATAATCTTGCATGCTCACTGCTTTGTCTTGGATTATATTTAGAAAATCCAACCATTCTTAATG
>DAOWDM010000103.1 GCA_030639035.1 Alphaproteobacteria bacterium | reverse complement strand
ATAAAAACAAAGAAAATATGGTTGATGTAAACAGAATCATGGAAATGATACCTCACAGGTATCCATTTCTTATGATTGATAAAGTTGTTGATATTGTTGAAGATAACAGTGCAACAGGCATCAAAAATGTAACTATAAACGAGCCGTTTTTTCAAGGACATTTCCCAAAGCACCCAGTTATGCCTGGAGTTCTTATTATTGAGGCTATGGCACAAACTGCGGCTGTTCTTGTTGTAAAAACAATGGGTGAAGACACTGAAGGAAAATTGGTATACTTCATGACAGTTGATAATGCACGTTTCCGCAAACCTGTTGTTCCTGGGGATACTCTTCACATTCATGTCAAAAAAGACAGAAGCCGTGGAACTGTTTGGAAATTCAAAGGTGAAGTTAAAGTAAACGGTGCTCTAGTAACAGAAGCTTCTTTTTCAGCAATGATTGTGGATAAATAAATGACAGAAATTCATTCTACAGCAATAGTTGATTCAGGTGCAGAGATTGGAAATGATGTATCAATCGGATCGTATTGCACTATTGGTAAAAACGTCAAACTTTGTGATGGCGTTAAGCTGGTTTCTCATGTTGTAATAACTGGACATACTACAGTTGGTGAGAATACTCGTGTTTCTCCATTTGCGGTACTTGGGCAAGGTTCTCAACACACTCGCTATATGGATGAGGAAGAAGCAAGGCTTGAAATTGGTAAAAACAACATCATTCGTGAGCATGTAACAATGCATTTGGGAACACCTATTGATAATATGGTAACCAAAGTCGGAAATGACGGGTTTTTTATGGTTGGTTCTCATATTGCTCATGACTGTATTGTTGGTAATAACGTTACAATGATTAATAACGCAACTTTAGGTGGTCATGTTAAAGTTGATGATTTTGTTATTATTGGCGGTATGAGTGCTGTTCACCAGTTTTGCCGTATAGGCAAGCAGGCTATGATTGGTGGTATGACAGGAGTTGAGCAGGACGTAATTCCTTATGGCATGGTAACTGGAGACAGGGCAAGACTTAACGGTTTAAACATTGTAGGACTGCGTCGCCGAGGTCATTCTCGTCGTGATATAAAAACTCTTCGTCAGGCTTATCGACTTCTTTTTGCAAAAGAAGGAACTTTTGCAGAGCGTATTGAAGACGTTGAAAAGCTATTCAAAGATAATAAAGAGGTTATGGATATAATCGGCTTTATGCAGGCAGCTTCCAGCCGTAATATCTGCCAGCCTGAATAAAATATGTTTCCAAAGCTTGGGATTATTGCAGGAGCTGGTGAAATTCCAGCCCATCTTATAGAAGCATGTCGAGCAGAAGGGCGTGATTTTTTTGTTCTTGCTTTCAAAGGACACGCAGAACCTGAAATGATAGGTGATGCTCCTTGTGCTTGGGTGCGTCTTGGTTCGGCTGGTGCTGGATTTAAAATCTTACATGAAGAAAATGTCAAAGATGTAATAATGATAGGCGGAATTAAACGCCCATCTTTGGCAGACTTAAAACCTGACTGGAGAGCTGCCAAATTTTTTGCTAAGGTAGGATACAAACTTTTAGGAGATGATAGCTTGCTTTCTGCTGTTGTTAAAGAGTTTGAATCAGAAGGCTTTAACGTAATCGGAGTTGATGAGATTTTGAAAAATCTTCTTGCTGAAGAAGGAATATACGGCAGAATTAAACCTGATGAACAAGCTGAAAAAGATATTTCTCACGGAGTAAAAATAGCTAAGGGAATAGGTGCTTTGGACATAGGTCAAGCAGTTGTTATTCAAGAAGGAATTGTTCTTGGAGTAGAGGCTGTAGAAGGCACAGATGCTTTGCTTAAAAGAGCTGGGGAGCTTAAACGCAAAGGACTAGGCGGAGTTCTGGTAAAGGTTAAAAAACCTGAACAGGAAAGACGTGTAGACCTCCCGACCATAGGCGTTTCAACCATAAAAAACGCAGCAGCAGCAGGCTTGCGAGGAATTGCAATAGAAGCCGATAACGCTCTAGTCGTAAACAAAAAAGCTATTACCGAATGTGCCGACAGTCTAGGACTGTTTGTTGTCGGT
>DAOWDM010000119.1 GCA_030639035.1 Alphaproteobacteria bacterium | reverse complement strand
GAAACTAAAATGAAGTGATTTTCTTGGTTTTTATGGAAAAACATTTTTTAAGACAAGACTAAAAAAGCTCCATTAAGGAGCTTTTTTTTATTATATCTGGTATATGTGAAATAGCCTTAATTTCAATCTAAAAACTCAGCAATAGTCTTTAGAAAAGAAGTTACGGATATAGGTTTTGATATATAACCTTCACAGCCACCATTACGGATTTTTTCTTCATCGCCTTTCATGGAAAAAGCTGTAATTGCAACAACAGGAATATGCTTTATTTCGTTATCACTCTTAATCATTTTTGTTGCTTCAAGACCTGATATTTCAGGCATTTGAATATCCATCAACACCAAATCAGGACGATGTTTTTTGGTAAGTTCATAAGCTTCATGCCCGCTGTTTGTCTTAATTGTATCATAGCCATGAGCTTGTAAAAGATCATTGAAAAGCTTCATATTAAGTTCATTGTCTTCAACTATCAGTATAGTTTTAGGCATTAAGTTTCCTCACAAAATATTAAAACTTATAACGTTTATCATGATTGTTTTATGCATAGGTGTCAAATTATCCGTAATAAACTTTATCAAATATCGCCACGGACATCATTCACCATATATTCTAGGCATTTTATATCATTAATAATGATTGTGTCTTTTTCTCTGGTAAGAAGCCCCTGTCTTGCAAGTTCATTCATAACTCTTGCAACTGTTTCACGAGTAGTGCTTACACGGCTTGCTATTTCGTTATGTACAGGAATTGGATTTATTATGGATTCATTTTCATCTTCTGTATTGCCAATTCGAGATAAGCGAAGAAGCTCAGCATGCACTCTGTTGTTTGCTCCAAGAGTACTTAAATCAACAATACGTGTCGTTGCTTGACGTATTATTTTTGACAGTCGCCGCATCACTTGAATGCTGATAGATGGAGTTTCCTCTAACACTTGCATAAATACTTGAGCAGGAAGAAAAGCTAGATATGAATCGTCAATAGACATAACATTTGCAGACCTAAGACCGTTGTCAATTGAAGCTAATTCTCCTAAATATCCTCCAGAAGCTATATCATCAAAAGCGACCTCTCGTCCTGAAAGAGAGTAAATAACAACACGTACACGCCCTTCAATTACAAAAACTACTTCATTTCCACTACTCCTGCGGTCAATTATCTGTTCTCCTGCAGAATATCCTTTAAAAACAAGCTGTTCAGATATTTTTTCCCTTAAAGGTGGGGCAACACTGTCAAATAAAGGTATCCTGTCTATATCTTTCATTTTGTTTTCCTATTTAAAAAAATATTATCTACAACAATGAGCAGAAGGAGGTTCATAAAAACTATACTTAGAAGCTGGTGATATAAAAGAACTAGATTGCACCAAAGAAGATTCCATAGTTATTTCTGGAGTTTTGGAATATGAGCTTACTGCATTGCTAGAATATTTTTTGTCTTTTATTTTATTACTAAACTCTTTTGCATCGTAGTTTACCACGTGTTCTAAATTATTACCTAAAGCCCCTCCAAGAACTGCACCAAAAATTGTAGAAGCTACTTTACCACCTAATGGGTGTATAGCACAACCAATTACAGCTCCTCCGACAACCCCTACTGTCGTTGCAACGGAGTGTGTTTTAACATGATTATCATCATAAAAATCATAATCAGTTTCACGAGCTGTATTATGTTGAACTCCCTGACATGCAGTTACAGCAAACCCAATAATAAGAACCGCAAATATCCGAAACACATAAGCCTCCTTTTTTTTATAACTATAGTCTAACTTATCTATTAATATTTTATAAGGGTATGGAATCAATTTACTGAAAAAACATTAAATATAGCTATGTTAAAGGAAACTGTTGCTAAAAGTGTAGCGTTTCCTCGTCATTGTTGTGGATGTTAATTGATTTGATGACGTTTTTTGACAAAAGATTGACACAAACAATATCGCATGTAACAATATAACAACATGTTCAATTTTAGTAAAAAATATGGAACGATATAATGTCATTATTTAACAAAACTTATGAAATAAAAATTTTAAACGGAAAGGTTCTTTTTAAGTCAAATAAAGTGAAAAGCTTAAAAGAATGTGTTGAGCTTGCTGTTAAAGAAAAGGTTGATATTAGTGGAGCAAATTTCGAAGGAGCAGACCTAAGCGGAGTCAACTTTAATAAAGCTAACCTAAGCGGAGTCAATTTTAATGGAGCTAACCTTAAAGGAGCTAACCTTGAAAAGACTAACCTTGAAGGCGTGTTTTGTTATCGTACTAACTTCAAAGGAGCAAATCTTAAAGAAGCTAATCTCGAAAGAGCCAATATTAATGAAGCAAACTTTGAAGAAGCCAATCTTGAAAATGCCTGTTTAGTACAGTCATTTCCTATAGATGTTAACTTTGATAATGCAAAACTTGCTAGTGCTGATTTTACTGGAGCAATGTTTTCAAGTGATGAAATAAAAGAAGAATGTATTCGCAGATCTAAAAAAGGATTAGATGCTGAAATGATTAAAAACGCTCAAAACCTTATTAGAGCGGCTTCTATGCAGAATGGTAAATAGAGGGAAAACATAAGGGAGAACATTATGACATTATTTAAAAAACCATACCAAATAGCAAATAAATTTAGCCACTCACTTATTTTTCACTCATATAAAGTGAAAAGTTTCAAAGAATGCGTTGAGCTTGCTGTTAAAGAAAAGGTTGACCTTCTGGGAGCTAACTGTAGCGAAGTTGATCTTTCAGGAGCAAACCTTGAAGGAGCAAAACTTGGTTGTGCTACTTTTCGTGGTTCTAATCTTGAAGGAGTTAACTTCAAAGGAGCGGATCTTGAAGTTGCTAACTTTGATGAAGAAAAAATGGATGGTGCAGATTTTACAAATGCAAAGTTTTCAAGTGATGAAATTAAAAAAGACTGTAT